>CAIMTR010000398.1 GCA_903844415.1 uncultured Gammaproteobacteria bacterium | reverse complement strand
TTTGCCACCCGCTCGAATTTTTATGGGCGATTTAGGTAGTAATTATCTTGGATACGTTTTGGGGGTTCTTGGATTACTTGGCATCATCAATAACATAATAAACATTTGGACGATTTTGGTATTGTTGGGTGTATTCATTGTTGATAGTAGCTTCACTCTTGTCGGAAGAATGAGAGCGGGGCTCGTGTGGTACCATGCTCATTGCTCCCATGCATATCAGCATGCGGCCCGCAATTACGCCAGTCATGGTAAAGTAGTAGTGGCAGTTGGAGTTATTAATATAGTTTGGTTATTGCCTTTGGCATGGCTGACAATTTTATATCCTGAAGCAGGATTGCCAATTACCTTAGCAGCATGGATGCCGCTTGTAATGTTGGGAAGATTTTGTAAGCTTCAACAAGTACAAAACCCAACTGTTGAGACAGAATTTAAAATTGCTAATGACTCAGACTCAGGGAGAATAAAGGATGAGTGAACCTATTAAATTCAGAAGTTTCTCTCTATCGCGTTGCATAAAGCAATGTTTCATGATGATCTTTGATGGCATTCTAATTCTGACGGCGCTTTGGTTGTCTGTAATCCTAGTCAATCCTGATTTCTTTCAGCGCAATTCTTCCGAAAATTATTTGGTTTACTTTCTGTTTATCGCTGCTAGCGCTATCGTCATTTTTTATAGGTCCGGATTATATCGAACAATCCTGTTGTATATGGGGCTGCAATCTGGAGTGGTAATCCTCAAGGGGATTACACTGATTACAATGATCACATCATTTTTTGTTTTTGTTAGTCAAACCCTGCATTTCCCTGTACAGGCAATTTTGGTTTTCTGGATGATGTCACTGCTGATGGTAGGTGGTATCCGTTTTATGGCAAAAATTACGCATCAGAATATGATTTATAATTTTCGACCTCGTGAACCAGTCATTATTTATGGCGCAGGTAGTTCCGGAATGCAATTACTAGCGGCTCTCAATAATGGGGGTCAATATTTGCCGGTAGCATTTGTAGACGACAACATATCTCTGGTTGGAAATACATTACATGGCATTCCTGTGTACAGTTCTTTAGTTATACCTGAGCTAATCGAAAATTTTTCGGTGCGCCAAATTTTATTGGCAATGCCTTCGGCAACCCATGCTGAGCGCAAACATATCCTTAATGCTCTTGAGCGATATCCAGTTCATGTAAGAACGGTACCTGATTTGTTTGAAATGGTTTCTGGCAAAGTGCGGGTTGATGAGGTTCGTGATATTAATATTGAAGATTTGCTCGGTCGAGACATCGTGCCTCCAGATACGCAATTGATGGGAGCCTGCATTCGGGGGAGTAATGTGCTAATTACCGGTGCAGGTGGTTCTATTGGTTCGGAATTGTGTCGACAGATAATCAAGTTAAAGCCTAGTCAGTTAATTCTGTATGACAATTCAGAATATGGGCTATACATGATTGAAAGTGAGTTGAAAGAAATGCGGGAACTGTCGGGGGATGGTAGTGAAATAAAAATTTTTGCTTTACTTGGTTCAATTCGAAACAAGATTCATGTTGAAAATGCACTGCGTAAATTTAATGTACGCACTCTCTATCATGCCGCTGCTTACAAACAGGTGCCAATGGTAGAGAAAAATATTATTGAGGGTGTACAAAACAACATCTTTGGCACTCTTATACTTGCAAGCGCCGCCGCAAAATATAATGTAGAAAATTTTGTTTTTATTTCAACAGACAAAGCAGTCCGTACGGCCAACATTATGGGTGCTACCAAAAGATTCGCTGAGCAAATTTTGCAATCACTTGCGGCCAATGGCAGTCGGACAAAGTTTTCAATGGTACGGTTTGGAAATGTGTTAGGTTCTTCAGGGTCTGTGGTGCCTCTTTTCCGAAAACAAATTGCCCAAGGTGGTCCCGTCACTGTAACTCATTCTGAGGTAACTCGATATTTCATGACTGTACAGGAAGCCGCTCAGTTAGTGATTCAAGCAGGATCAATGGCATCATCGGGTGCGGATGTATTTGTCCTCAATATGGATGAACCAATTCGAATTGTTGACCTTGCGCGAAAGATGATTAATCTAATGGGTTATATAGTTAAAGATGAGCGTAATCCTAACGGTGACATTGCCATTGAATATACAGGTTTGCGACCTGGTGAAAAATTACATGAAGAATTGTTGATTGGTGAGCAGGTCACTGGTACCGACCACCCGAAAATCATGCGGGCAGAAGAAGTTTGTCTTTCATGGATGGAAATCCAAGATCTTTTATTGCGCCTTGAGCAAGCGTGCGACGATTTGGACCAAGTACGGATAAGGGAAGTCTTAAGTGAAGCGATTGGAGGGTTTGTTGCTAAAGAATCTGTAAGCGATCCAATGTTGGAAGCACAGACTATCGAGTTTGCAGCACTTCACAAAGATAAGAAGATTTATCCATTATTTCGTAATTAATTGAATTTGTTGGGCTGCCTTAATTTGCACCGCGGGGATGCAATAAGAATTTGATACCGCTGTAAAGATTCGGGGCGTGGCTACTTGCGAAAGAAAGGGTCTAGTAGAAAAATAAAATATGCGATTTCGAAATTGGCTGCCCAACCTGGGCTCGAACCAGGAACCAAGTGATTAACAGTCACCTACTCTACCATTGAGCTATTGGGCATTTTTGCGTGCAAGAGGAGTCAATCTCGAAGCAGGCGCATACTAATGAGAATTGCAGTTTAGGTCAACCTCAACATCGCGAGAAATTTGATAGTTAACTGTCTGCATGTTATCACTCGAATGGCTTTAATCATTTTTATAAATGGTCGTCAGTTCGGGAATATACCGCTGAATTGTTGCTCCCCTTGTCATAATATTAGCCGCTTGTTTTTTACCAGTTTCCATTTGTCATGATCCGTCAATTTAAGTTGCATAGTCCTTTCCCTCCAGCAGGAGATCAACCTCAAGCTATTCGCTTGCTTCTGGAAGGGCTTAGCGATGGGCTATCTGCACAGACCTTGTTAGGTGTCACTGGCTCTGGCAAAACATTTACCATAGCCAATGTAATTGCCCAATCGCAGCGACCAGCGCTCATTATGGCCCCTAATAAAACTTTGGCGGCACAACTTTATGGGGAATTGAAAGTATTTTTTCCTGAAAATGCAGTTGAATATTTTGTTTCCTATTACGACTACTACCAACCAGAAGCTTATGTGCCTTCTTCTGATTCCTACATTGAAAAAGATTCGTCGATTAACGAACACATAGAGCAGATGCGGCTGTCAGCCACAAAATCCCTGTTGGAGCGCAGAGATGTCATTGTGGTTGCTACTGTTTCCTGTATTTATGGTTTGGGTGATCCTACAGCCTATTTGAATATGGCGCTCCATCTAGAGGTTGGTCATAAACTAGATCAACGTGTTTTGGTAAAGCGTCTCGCAGAGTTACAGTATTGCCGCAATGATATGGATTTACATCGTTCCAGCTATAGAGTCAGGGGTGATGTGGTCGATATTTTTCCTGCCGAATCCGATATTCATGCCATACGTATTGAGCTGTTTGATGATGTTGTAGAATCATTGTCATATTTTGATCCTCTTACAGGCTCAATCCTAGAGCGTGTTCCCAAGCTTACTGTTTTCCCAAAATCTCACTACGTCACTCCACGAGATCGAATGCTAAAAGCAGTAGACTTAATTAAAGTCGAGCTACAGGACAGATTAAGCAAGCTCCACGAGAATAATCAACTTGTGGAAGCGCAACGACTGCAGCAACGAACCCAATTTGATTTGGAAATGATTCAGGAATTGGGATATTGCACAGGCATTGAAAACTACTCACGTTATTTGTCTGGAAGAGCCGCAGGGCAACCACCCCCCACGTTGTTCGATTATTTGCCTAGTGATGCACTGCTAGTAGTTGATGAGTCGCACAATGGCATACCGCAGATCGGCGCTATGTCTAAAGGTGATCGATCGCGCAAAGAAACCCTTGTGCAATATGGTTTTAGATTGCCCTCAGCGCTAGACAATCGTCCCTTGCGGTTTGAGGAATGGGAAGCCTTGGCCCCGCAGATGATTTTTGTTTCTGCCACCCCGGCAAATTATGAAGAATCTAAACAAGGGCAATTAGTAAAGCAGTTGGTACGACCTACTGGCCTTATTGATCCCGAAATCGAAGTACGACCTGCTTTGCATCAAGTAGATGATTTGTTGTCGGAAGTCCGACAAAGAACCGAAAAAGAAGAGCGTATTCTGGTAACCGTCCTGACTAAACGGATGGCCGAAGATTTAACAGATTTTCTTGCTGATAATGGCGTTAGAGTACGTTATCTACATTCCGATATCGAAACTGTTGAAAGAGTCGAAATTTTGCGCGATCTGCGTCTGGGTGTTTTTGATGTATTGGTAGGTATCAACTTGTTGCGGGAAGGGCTTGATTTACCCGAAGTTGCCTTGGTGGCAATAATGGATGCAGATAAAGAAGGATTCTTGCGCTCTGAGCGTAGCTTAATTCAGACAATTGGAAGGGCAGCTCGAAATGTAAAAGGTAAGGCGATTTTGTATGCCGACCGTATTACCGATTCTATGAAAAGGGCGATGGGAGAGACTGAGCGTCGCCGTACAAAGCAAATTGCTTTCAATAAGGCGAACGGTATCGAGCCTCGTGGCGTTCAAAAGCGCATT
>CAIMTR010000397.1 GCA_903844415.1 uncultured Gammaproteobacteria bacterium | reverse complement strand
GTTTGGCACCTCGATGTCGGCTCATCACATCCTGGGGCTGTAGCCGGTCCCAAGGGTATGGCTGTTCGCCATTTAAAGTGGTACGCGAGCTGGGTTTAGAACGTCGTGAGACAGTTCGGTCCCTATCTGCCGTGGGCGTTGGAGATTTGAGAAGAGTTGTTCCTAGTACGAGAGGACCGGAATGAACGAACCCCTGGTGTTCGGGTTGTGTCGCCAGACGCATTGCCCGGTAGCTATGTTCGGACGGGATAACCGCTGAAAGCATCTAAGCGGGAAGCCCCCTTCAAGACTAGATCTCCCTGAGGCTTTAAGCCTCCTAAAGTGCCGTTGAAGACTACGACGTTGATAGGCTGGGTGTGTAAGCACAGCGATGTGTTGAGCTAACCAGTACTAATTGCACGTGAGACTTGACCATATAATCACAGGCTTTCACAGTCTGACTGCCAGGCAGTCAGATGCTGACGGCTCCCCCTTCAAGGGAGCGCAGCGATAAAAAGAAGCGGCGGTTGTGTGACGAAACAAGACTAATAAACAAAAATAATCAAACGCAAGTACAGACTTCCTGATTTTCTCAACAACGTGTTGTAACCAGTTTTGCCTGATGACAATAGCGAGTGTGAACCACCTGATCCCTTCCCGAACTCAGCAGTGAAACCGCTCAGCGCCAATGGTAGTGTGGGGTCTCCCCATGTGAGAGTAGGACATTGTCAGGCATCTATTTAAACCTCGGCGCACAGCGCTCAGGTAATAAACAAAAATCCTCCACCCCAATCGGGATGGGGGATTTTTTTTGGGCCGATTTAACCCTTCTGTAACCCATTATCCATGACCAGGCTTATAGAACCACTACACACATTTATTGCAGCATGTCGGTAAATTGTAATGATGGACACAGGTGCCGAAGAATCTTATGCTCTATAGACATAATTATTAAATCTAACATTTAGTAGAAAAAATATTTTCATTCTGGTTTTTGATTTAATTTTATTGTTTACCAACAGCACATTTGTGTTTGGTATAAGAAACAAAACTTACAAGAGACCAGTATCCGTTTTTAAGGTACTTTATAAACTCTGACCACTTTCAGCTTTGTGAGAACTAGGATATGCCTCGAATTAAATTTAAACTTCTGCTTGCTCTCACTCTTGTTGCACCTGTACTAGTATGTGCACAAACAGCTGCTGAGCGTCGCTTGCAAATGGGAAATACGATCATGCAGCATCCCGGGATGTTGGGGGCCTTGGCACCAGAAAATCTGCGGAAGGAACGACCTGCCCCCCCTTTCGACCTCACTGGCACCTGGTTTGTCGATTTGAGCAAAGGTTTCGTTAATTTCATGTTCGGACCTGAATATCCTGAATTTATTGGTCAGGCTAAACTAGATTTTGAAGAAGGCCAAAAAGCACGCGCTGATCGTCGCCCATATCGTGATGCTATAGGACAATGTTTTCCAGCAGGTATTCCTATGATCATGACCCGAGTCTGGCCAATTACGATGGTGCAGTTACCTACTGTGGTCTACATGATTTCCAATTTTAATGATAGTTTCCGTCAGGTTTTCCTTGATGGTAGAGATTATTCCGATCCTGACCAAGTTATATATACCTATAACGGGGAATCACTGGGACATTGGGAGGCGGATACACTGGTGGTTGATACACGTTACATAGAAACCTATAACCATTTCATTGATACAGGTATCCCGATTTCAGAAGAATTTCGTGTACAGGAAAGAATACGTTTGGTCGAAGCAGGAGAGGCATTGGAAATTGAATATATTATGACCGATCCTGTGAATTGGATAGGAGAATGGCGCAACACCAAACTATGGCTGCGTGTTGATAATACGGATATCGGAGAAGTGGAATGTTTGCCTGATCTAAACGACAATCTACCGAGCACGCAGGCTGGGCAAACTGGTTTACAGCGTTAAAAAATAACTACATTTTTATATAAATATTTATTTAGATAATCACAATAGAGTAACCAATGCGTACAAATAACTTCAAAAGATACTTGATTAACATATTTGCTTTCACCAGTTTGCTAAGTTTTCCGGTATGGGCTCACCATTCCACTGCTGCATTCGATAATGAAAAAGTAATAAAAATTGAAGGGACAATTACCCAATTTCGTTGGACCAATCCCCATGCATCTATTAAATTAGATGGCAATGCTAGCACTGGGCCCGATGGTATATGGACAGTTGAAATGACTGCGCCCAATTCATTGATGCAACAAGGCTGGAAACGCACTTCTCTAAAAGTAGGTGATAGAGTTGTAATGTTTGTAAATCCACTGAAGAATGCGATCACACTCAACGATGGCAGTCAGGGTGGGCTTTATGTGGGAGTTGTATTAGCCGATGGTTCTATCTTGGGTCAGGCCGATGGCGCTGGTGCTGGTACAGCCAATTAACATCTTTTAATAGATTTACCCTGATTCTTTCTATATCAACAATTAACATATTGTGATTCAGTAGCCGGAACAAAAGAAAATGCATCATCATTTATATAATAAAAAGCATTCATTTCTGATGGTTGGCGTGCTGACTGGCATCCTGACATCAGCTTCTTTGCCAACACAAGCGCAGCAAATTTTGCCTGATTGGTCCGGCGTATGGGCGATGACAGGGGGTACGATATTTGATGCCGCAACCAAGATTGGGACGGGCGGAGCTACTTCTCCAGGAGTGAGGGAAAATCCACCCTATAACGCCGAATACGAAGCCAAATATGCAGCCAATCTCGCGTTGCGTGATAAAGGGATTCTGCCCGACCCCAATTCGTTGTGCGGTATCCCGACCGGTTTTCCACGCATTATAAATTTGCCGGATGTCTATGAATTTGTCGCACGACCCGAGCAAGTTTGGATATTGGCCGAAAATGGCCCGAATATTATGCGTATCTACACGGATGGTAGGGAGCATCCAGCATCTGCCGATCTGTGGCCTACACACACAGGAGATTCAGTTGGGCATTGGGAAGGTGACACCTTGCTATTTGACACTCTCAGTTTGCATAGTTCAGAAAGTGGGCATACCTTGCTTGACCGAACCGGGCTTATTCTCAGTGATGCTGCACAAGCAAGCAGTCGAATGTATATAAATGCCGATGGCAAAATGGAAATACAAATGACCATCAATGATGAGAAAGCGCTGACTGGACCCTGGGTTGTAACAAAACAATTTAATCGTCTGCAAGCAGGTTCTCGTGTCTACGACTATGCCTGCAATGAGAATAACCGTAACCCCGTCGATCTTGAGTCCGGCTGGACTTTCACTATCGGCCCGGATGGTAAGATCATGGATCAGCCATTGGCAAAGTAATTCATTACTATTCTATTCACATAAGCAGGATTCACTATGAAATTCCCATCCTCAGCAATTGTCGTTTCAGCGGTTGCCTTACTGGTGGCCCCGGTGTATGCACACCATTCTGATGCGATGTTCGAAAGAGAAAAAATATTGGAGCTCACCGGCACAATCGAAGAATTTCAATTTACCAATCCGCATACATGGATACAGCTTAATGTCTTGGATGATAAGGGATCAACTGTGGAATGGAGTCTGGAATGGGGCAGTCCTAATCAACTGGGGCGGCAGGGAGTGAGGCCAGCCACTTTTCCGGCTGGAGAAAAAGTTACAATTAGAACTAACCCCATGCGTGATGGAACTCCTGGTGGTGCATTTATAGGAGCCAAATTCTCGGATGGTAAAACAATAGGGCGTTGGGAATAAAAAATTCTTTAATTCAAGTGTATTAAATGAGGGGAATCATGAATTTTACAAAAAAAAATAATCCTGTCTTGCTACGCCGGTTACTTGCAACAGCTATCATCACAGGGTTGCAATCTATTAATGCTGCTGCTATTGCGGCGGATTCAACAGAAGTAGCAGCGCCGCGCACACCCACTCCCAGACTTTCTGATGGCACAGTGGATTTGGGCGGCAATGGAATCTGGGATTTACCTTACATCACCAACGTGGCTTCAACCCTTGAGGGGTTTGCTGATGGGGTGCGCCCACCTTTCCAAGCCTGGTCCAAAGCTATGTGGGATTACAATCGATCGAACCAGGTGAAATACGATCCCGAAGGGTTTTGTCTGCCCCCTGGTGGCCCTCGTTCTATGGGTACACCGTATCCCGCAGAAATCATCCAGACACAAGATCGAATTATGATTATCTTCGAAGGAGGTGGTCATGTTTGGCGTGAGATACATATGGATGGTCGCGAACATCCACCACTGAACGAATTGAATCCAACTTATTTCGGTCATTCAGTAGGACATTGGGAAGGTGATACTCTAGTTATAGACACCATTGGTTACAACGAAAAAACGTGGATCGATTATAACGGTCATATGCACACAGAGCAGCTACACACTGTTGAATACATAACCCGACCATTCAAGGAAGTAATGCATTATCAGTCAGTGATTGATGACCCGGGTGCATATACGGCGCCATGGACTGTGCAATGGGATATAGGTTGGACAGAC
>CAIMTR010000396.1 GCA_903844415.1 uncultured Gammaproteobacteria bacterium | reverse complement strand
TATTCCAGCTGCCAGTGGTGATGTACCAGTAGGCAGCAATGATCGTGCTGTTGCGGTAAGAGATTGGGCCTGTGCTAACAATCCTGTAACTTGCGAAGTATTCAACGATCCAATCGAGATACTGGCAGCACCTTGTTTTAGCACATCTGATGCAGATATTGCTTGTTGAATTGGCACTGTAGCTAATCCTGCTATTGTAGCTGCTGTCTGTGTTCCTATATCGGACAACCCTTTTAATGCTTGCCCTGGACCAATTGCGCTTAATGTGCCGGCGTTGAGCTGACGATCGTACACTATTTTTGCCTGATCGGGGGTAGTATCGTTAGGTACCGTTACGGTATAGCTGTTACCATTTGAATTTGTGAAATTAAAATCTTTCATTGTGGGTTAGATTCCTCTAATAGATTAAGTTTTTTTATTACAAAATTGGCAAACTTGTTGCTTTCACATGGACTATAATGGAATCTTGGGAGCGTAAGATTGCGCTGCGACATCTCGTGATTTAGATGGCTAGACATTAACGCTCTATAATTGAATTCTGTTACATTTACTTTATTAGCTGCAGGTAACCAATCAATATATCTTTCATAAGAGTCTACAAACAATGGATCAACAAATACTACAAACGGAATTTGACTTTGTTGCAACTGACGGCAAGCATCACTAATAATCCAACAATCTTGTTGTTGTTTTACATTTGAATCATATAGATTTAACATGTATAATTTCAATGCAGCCACTTGCTCGTCATTTAATTTATAAAAATCATTAACTTTAGCTTCAGGAAAAGCCAAATTATTCATTGATTCACTTATAATAGTAGGGTCTTTTAAAAATTCATGTTTGCTTGACAAATCTGGGTGAGGACTGTACTGTATATTCGAAAGCCCTTGATCTGGCCTGTATTGGCGGGGTTGCCTTGAACTCCATGTTTTCCAGGAGAATACCCGTTTAATATAAGCCCTAATTGTCTCGTTACTAGAATCTATGATCGGAATTTCAATTCGGTCATATGTATCAGTGCCCACTACTACATAGTCTGCTCTTAGTTCAATGGCTTTATAAATTTGAAGAGCTATAGTAAAATTACTGCATCCGCTGCGGGCTAGACTTACTAAATCAAAGTCGACTTTGTTTACAAGTTTTTCGCCAAAACTCAATCCTGGGTAGTCGATATCGGATGTGAACCAACTGGCTCCGCAGATTGCTATTTTTTTACGGGTAGTCATTATGCTGCAGGCACCTCTTCTGTTACGGTAGTATCCGGCGGCACTTCTTCAGTTACTACATCATTAGCGGTTGTATCGGCTTCTATAGGTGGAACCCCTCGATTATGGTATGGGTACGGCTCATGGGTAGGTGCTCGGGTCACAGAACTTATCAGTGTGCCGGGTTCAACTTTCCAACCTTCGTTTGCAACAAATTTTACATCAGGTAATTCCTTATCGTCAATTTTGACTCCAGGAAGTACATTGGGCGGTGCGCCCGAGTTAAGTCCAATTGTGGTACCCTTGAAGTTTAATGTGCTTTCTGAATTCCATCCACCGACACCAGCTGACTTTAGTGCCAGGGCCCCAGACGAATTGATGCTAACCGTGTTGGTTCCATCAAGTATCAGCTTGTTAGTAGCAACCAAGTTCATGACAGTAGCAGTCAGCTTGACGTTGACACTTTTCAAGTTGATGTTCTTTCCGGCATACATGTTGATGTCGTCGTCTGCGTGGAGATTAATTGTGCCCTGTGTTCTTACATTCACAGAGTTAGTTGAGAATACATCTACTGTGCCCTCTGACCCTAATTCGATCCAGGACTGCCCGTTAGCGTGTGTTATATAGAAACAATCGCCATCATCACTCATGGTTATCTGATGGCCCTTGCTGGTACGAATACGTACCAAATTGTCATAGCCGTCAATGTCACCATCGTCCATGATAACGCTGTGGCCGCCACGGCGACCAATAATATTCAGATTCGCAAGAGTAACCTGGCCAGCTGCTAGCTGTTGTTGGAGTTGTTCGTCAGTAATACCACTTTGATAGATTGCCCGACCTGGTGTCGAAACGCCGTATACCGAGCTAGGGCTTTCTCTCTGGCTGCTGGATGTGATGGGGCCACGGATAACATCATCGATCAGCCCTTGTTGTAACATGATAGCAGCAACGTAGGAATGGATTGGTTTAGGTGCGTCAAAGAACCGTGGGCTTTCGGCAATTTTTGGGTCTACATTGTTAATTTCAGTCACCGGCAACTGAGCACTTTGAGAGAAGTATGGGTTATCAGATGGTATAAAGTTCC
>CAIMTR010000395.1 GCA_903844415.1 uncultured Gammaproteobacteria bacterium | reverse complement strand
GCTATTTGTAACCTTAGGCACACTTAATATTCAGGAGATCTTGGTCTTAGCACAAAGCCAATATCCAGTGGGATCAGGCATTGCTACTGCTGTTACCTTGCTGTTGCTCGGTGGTGCTGTTGGTAAATCCGCGCAATTACCTTTGCAAACTTGGTTGCCCGATGCAATGGCAGGGCCAACGCCAATTTCCGCGTTGATACATGCCGCCACAATGGTAACCGCAGGGGTTTACCTAATTGCACGTACCCATGTGCTTTATATTCTGGCACCCGATGTGCAGTATTTAGTCGGAGTTATCGGTGCTATTACCTTATTGATCGCTGGTTTCACAGCGTTAACCCAAAGTGATATTAAAAAGGTGTTGGCTTTTTCTACTATGAGCCAAATAGGTTACATGTTTTTGGCGTTGGGAGTAGGCGCGTGGGGCAGCGCGATTTTCCACTTGATGACACACGCCTTCTTCAAGGCTTTGTTATTCCTCACGGCGGGCTCCATCATCCTGGCCATGCATCACGAACAAAATATTTTCAAAATGGGTGGTTTGCGTAAAGACCTACCCTGGTCACATGCTTTGTTTCTAATTGGTACCGTCGCGTTAGTTGCTTTGCCATTTACGTCCGGATTTTTTAGCAAGGAAGAAATTCTGGCCAGTGCATTGGCCCATCATGAAGGCGGTTATTTACTGTGGTTGGCGGGTGTAGCGGGTGCTTTCATGACTGGTCTTTACAGTTTTCGTCTGTATTTCCTTGTGTTCTGGGGGAAGAAAACCCATGACGGTCACGAGGTCATGGGTCTGCATTTGCAAGGACCACTCGTTGTGTTGGCGGTGTTGTCATTAGTTGGTGGATATTTTGTTATCCCGGTAGAAACGGTATTTCCTGAATTAGCCGAGCATCATCCCTCGTTATTTTATCAAGCCATAATGATTGGTTTGCCCATGCTAGGTATTTTTGTCGCCTGGCTGGTGTTTGTTAAAAAAATCATCAACACAGACAAACTTGTCGATTCGGGTTTTGGTGCCTTGTTACACCGTTTTTGGTTTACGCAGTGGGGCATGGATTGGTTATATGACCGCATTATTGTGGCGCCTTATGTGGGCTTGGCCAAACTTAACAAGAATGACTTTATAGATTCGTTTTATAACGGCACTGCCAAATTAACTTTGATTTTGCATGGCTTAGTGAGTGACACCCAGACCGGGCAATTGCGCTGGTATGCCATTACCCTTGCGAGCGGCCTCTTGCTCTTGGTCAGCCTCGGAGTATTGCTATGATTTTGGTGTGGTTGATTGCTATTCTTTTTGTAGGTGGCATTGGTGCTTGGCTGGCTGAAAGCAGGGGTGCTCAACACCCTCGTGTGATTGCACTGTGCGCTATTGGGCTAGATCTGTTTTTAGTCATAATGATGCTGGTAGCGCCTGCTGCGATTGGTTTGGATGCCAGCAACATTGCTCAATTAGGGCAAAGCGGTGATTGGTTCGTGTTGTATCAAGCTGACTGGATTCCGCGGTTTGGGGTGAGTTTTATTTTTGGTGCGGACGGCCTGACCTTGTTGCTAATAGCCCTGACGGTCTTTTTGGGAATGATGGCACTAGGCTCCGCGTGGGGCGAAATTCATGAACGCAGCGGTTTCTTCTATTTTAATTTGCTGTGGACACTTGCTGGTGTTATCGGTGTATTCACTGCTCTAGATTTGTTCCTGTTTTTCTTCTTCTGGGAGGTGATGTTGATCCCGATGTATTTCATCATTGCAATCTGGGGTCATGAGAACAAGGAATATGCGGCGATGAAATTTTTCATCTTCACCCAGGTAAGCGGGATGATTATGCTGCTCAGTATTCTGGTGCTCGCCTATTATTACTACCTTGGTACAGGGGTTGTGTCGTTTAGCTATTTTGAATTGCTGGGCACCGATATTCCGCCGGAAATTTCCATGTTCGTCATGTTAGGTTTCTTCATCGCTTTTGCCACCAAATTGCCGGCAGTACCGTTTCAT
>CAIMTR010000394.1 GCA_903844415.1 uncultured Gammaproteobacteria bacterium | reverse complement strand
GTCGGCGCAATAATGGTGAGGTTGGCAGTTGCAAGCATTGGCCATCGGTAAACACCAACACCTCATCATCGAGTTGCTGCCACGCAAAACGCGAACTTGGATTGGTAATTAAATTGATATTGCCCTTACCCAGATCAGGAATGGCAGCGGGCGCAAAGATTAACTCAGGATAAGTAGGTGTTGTCATGTAACAGCCAAACCAGCGTGCTTGTTCTAGGTCATCACCGAGTGCTTGTTTGAGTAAGCGCCGCATGTGTTGCAAGGCACTGCTGTCTATTTCGCCGGGTAACAACGGATTTTTTAATTTGGGGTCTTGGTAGCGTTGATCTGCAGTGAGCTTGTCGCTCACCGCATCGCTGTAACTTAACACCATCTCACTGACCGACGGCGCTCTGAATCCGATGGAATAACACAGGCTGTTATCTACAGACACACCCCAGTGTGCTATGCCGGGTGGGACGTACAATACGTCGCCGGGTTCCAGCAACCATTCCTGTTCGGAATGAAACTCTCGCAATAATTTAAGACCACTGTTGGTGCGGTTAATATCAACAGTAGTGCAGTGCTGACCCGTTTTCCAAATGCGATTGCCCAGACCCTGCAGCAGAAATACATCGTAATAATCGAAGTGTGGACCAACGCCACCATTGGGTGTGGCGTAGGAGATCATCACATCATCTATGCGCCAGTTGGGAAGGAAAGTAACCTCCTGCAACAACGCTTTTACTTCTGGTACAAACTGATCTACCGCTTGCACCAGCAAGGTCCAGTTACGTTTAGACAGTGTGGTGAAGTCGCGCTCTTTGAACGGACCAGATTTTAATTCCCAATTGTGTTTGCGGGTAAAGACCAAGCGGGCATCCACCCCTTCTTCACAGGCCAGGCCGGCTAGTTCTTCCGGTGTGATAGGGTCGATGAAGTTGGGGAAAGCATTTTTGATCAGCAGCGGTTGCTGTTGCCAGTAACCACGCAGAAAAGTACCAACACTCAACTTGCCCAGATTCATGGCAGAGCAAGCGCTTGTGCTGCGGCATTGCCGGTATAGGTGTGGGGACGAAGTGCCCGTAATGCCTGTTTGGCTGCTTCGGGTATGTCCAAGGTGGCGACAAAAGCATCCAATACTTTTGCGTCAATGTGTTGCCCGCGAGTAAGAGCTTTCAATTTTTCATACGGCTCGGGTACATCATACCGGCGCATCACTGTTTGAATGGCTTCGGCGAGTACTTCCCAACTGCTATCAAGGTCAGCCAGCATACGATGTTCATCGATCAACAATTTGCTGAGGCCTTTAAGCGTGGCTTGGTAGGCAATTAAGCTGTGAGCAAAACCAGTACCGATATTACGCAGTACGGTGGAGTCGCTCAGGTCACGTTGCCAACGTGAGATCGGCAATTTTTCGGAAAGATGCTGCATGATCGAATTGGCGATACCGAGGTTGCCTTCGGAGTTTTCAAAGTCGATAGGGTTAACCTTGTGTGGCATGGTGGATGAACCCACTTCACCCGCAACCGTTTGCTGCCGAAAATAACCGAGTGAAATATAACCCCATACATCACGATTAAAATCGATAAGGATGGTGTTAAAGCGACAACAAGCAGCGAAAAGCTCGGCAATATAGTCATGTGGTTCGATTTGGGTCGTGTAGGGGTTGTGATGTAAACCGAGGCTTTCTACAAAATTTTGGGCATTGGATTGCCAGTCCACTTCTGGATAAGCAACGAGATGAGCGTTATAAGAGCCTACTGCACCATTGATCTTGCCGAGAATTTGTACGCGGCTAAATTGATCTAACTGGCGCCGCAAACGCGCTACTGTATTGGCAAATTCTTTGCCCATAGTGGTGGGGGTTGCCGTTTGGCCATGCGTACGCGACAGCAAAGCACAATTGGCATATTTTAAGGCGTGTACACGCAGGTTCGAACATACATCAAGCATTACAGGCAGCAACACATCACGCCGGCTGTCGGTTAGCATCAGGGCATAGGCTAAATTATTGATGTCTTCTGAGGTACACGCAAAATGGACGAACTCCTTGATGGCGTTTAGCTCAGGATCTAGTGCGAGTTTTTCCTTGATAAAATATTCAACCGCTTTGACATCGTGGTTGGTAATTGCTTCTTTGGCTTTGATCTTTTCGGCATCAATCACACTAAAATTTTGCAGCATATTTTCGAGATAGATATTAGCCGCTGCACTAAGGGCGGGCACTTCCTTAATGCCAGGATGAGCAGCAAGTTGTTGTAACCAGCGCACTTCAATCACCACACGATAGCGAATTAAACCGAATTCGCTGAAGTAAGGGACTAAGCTGCGGGTCTTGTTGCCGTAACGGCCGTCGATGGGGGACAAAGCGTTGAGTGCGGTCAGTGACATGGCAGTTCTTAGGCAGTGGGGATCTGAGAATAATAACCCATGTGGCAGGAAATATCAGGCTGCAATAGATCTTACAAAAGGCAAGGGGGCTTAGTCAGTCTGCAAATGCAATCTGTGTTAAAAAACAAGCATGGGTCAAGATATGTAAAAGGCTGCTAGGAGCCATTTGAAACCACATGCCAAAGCTTTTTTGTTGCATATACCCAATCAAGTTATGAAAGCGCATGCTTAATCGAAAATAAATTGCCCTTCAGAAAGCGGGGAATAAGACTAAGCTTTTGTAATTAACTCGCGAGCGTCTACGTAAAAAAATTGCCCCGCAGAAAGGTGAGTCTGCCTAGTAATTTGAAGGTTATGTTTTGGGTTTGTATTTGTTGGTTGCCACAATTTATATGCTGGGATTTTTGCTGTCTAATTTATATTCATAAACAGTCATTTGTAAGTTAGCTTCAAGTTCCCATTGCTGCTAATCATGCTTCATAATTTTAATGAGCTTGCAGTAGGGTGTGAAAACAATTCGAAAATGGAGGTGGATATTAGGCATATGCTTGACATATTAACCCCTTTGGCTTTATTGTAAGTGCAGTAAATTCAGGAGTCTTTGCCATGCATACCAAAGCCAAGCTGTTTATTAATGGGCGTAGTCAGGCAGTGCGGATACCCAAAGATCTGGCGTTTACCGGGGTGGATTCTGTATTGATAGAAAAACATGGTTCGGCATTGATATTAACGCCGGTACGTTCTACTTGGGAGACGTTCGCGCAGTTAACACCGGCCGGTGACGAATTTATGCAAGTACGCCCGCGTTTGTTAAAAGCAGTTGGGCAGATGGGCGCATGATGATCATGCTTGCCAGCGACATTTGCCGCACCATTATTCGTCAACAGCCACTATCCTTATTGACGCAATTGCAGGAGTGGTCAGTTAATAAAGATGAGATTGTAATTTCAGCGATTACCTATGCCGAACTAGTGGCCGCCGCACTGTTGACCAGTGAACAGGAGCGTCACATGGTTTTAGTAGAAGAGTTTTGTGCCAGACTGGATGCCATAGTGCCGTGGGGAAGTGACGCGGTTAATACCTACACCCAATTGCAGAGCCAGATCATGAGTGAGAAGCGATCGCTCAACATGAACGACGTAATGATTGCTGCACATGCCATCAGTCTGGAGGCAAAGTTACTCAGTGGTAATGAGCGCGGTTTTGCCGGTTTATTACGGCTTGATTTACAACTTGTATAAAAATTTATTTATATCTTGTTTTATCTGCTTACGCCGAAATAGTAAATGCCAGCGTTTGCCACCTACCTGCCGCCACAACACAGCAGAGCGAATGCCAGCAAATAATAATACCCGCACCTTGCAGGCGACCTGTGTATTTTTCAAGTAGCCCATTTCACCTCTAACTTGTATCCGAAAACTCAAGGTACTGATGGTGCCCAGATATAAGCGAGAAATATCTTCAATTGCATTGGCGTTTTCTGCAATATTTTCGCCAAGGTATTTGGTGCGGATAGCAGCCAGTCCCGTACTAATCTCTGTGAGTAATTCCGGTTTTTTACCCAATTTATATTCCAGAAACAACAAGCCCAATTGGTAACGCATTACTGCAGTAGGGGTGAACGCGGTAGCTGTTCCCATTAATATTTCTTGCAGTACTTGCATACCCAGGTTGAGTTTTCCTACTGAGCCATATACTTCTTCAGTGGTTTTTGGGTTAGTAAGAAAAAGACTGTTGATTGCAGTTGCAAACTTGTCGTGCGCTACAAAGCCATGTTGCGCTAGTTGATGCACAAGAAAAGCTGACTGGGCAATTCCTGCCAGGGCCAGAGTTTGCTGTTGGTATTTTTCCATAGTAATCAGTCCTGGAAACAAGTTTCTATGACTGCACCACCTAGACACACCTGATCCTGATACAAAACCACTTGTTGCCCTGGTGTAATTGCACGTTGTGGTGCGGCGAAATCTATCCGTACCCCCCCGTTTTCTGTCTGATAAACCCTACATTCCTGGTCAGCTTGACGATATCGGATTTTTGCATTGCAGCGTAATGGCAAGGCAGGGTGCTTGTGATTAATCCAATCAATCTGATGGATGCCAAGGCTGTTTGCAAACAACAAGGGATGGTCGTTGCCCTGCACAACAATCAACACGTTGCGGTGCAAATCTTTTTTAGCCACATACCATGGGGCTTCCTGGCCGCCGCTAACACCGCCAATACCTAAGCCGGCACGTTGGCCGAGCGTGTGATACATAAGTCCGGTATGAGTACCTACTGTTTCACCTGCAGAGGTTTCTATGATGCCGGGTTGAGCAGGTATAAAGTTTTGTAAAAAATCCTTAAAACGACGTTCACCAATAAAACAAATACCAGTGCTGTCTTTTTTGTTGTGCGTAACAAAACCATGTTGCGCTGCAAGTTCACGTACCGTTGATTTTTGCAGTTCGCCAATCGGAAACAAACTGCGATTCAGTTGTGCTTCTGGAACGGCGCATAAAAAGTAACTTTGGTCTTTGTTGTTATCTAGGGCTTTAAGCAGGCTTGTTTTGCCGTCTATATGGGTGGTACGTACATAATGCCCCGTAGCAATTAAATCGGCACCTAGCGCAATGGCATAGTCTAGAAAGGCTTTAAATTTAATTTCGCGGTTGCAAAGAATGTCCGGATTAGGTGTACGTCCTGCACGGTATTCTTTTATGAAATGAGCAAACACATTGTCCCAGTATTCGGCTGCAAAATTGGCAGTGTGCAAACGAATGCCCAGGGTAGTACAAACAGCTTGGGCATCGATAAGATCGGCTTTGGCAGTGCAATATTCGGTGCCGTCATCCTCATCCCAGTTCTTCATGAACAGACCTTCCACTTTATAGCCCGCTTGCAACAACAATAGCGCAGCTACGGAAGAATCAACACCGCCCGACATTCCAACCATCACTTTGGTGCTGGTATTGTTCATGGCTGATGATGGGTAATCAACGATAGTGGATACCGAATGCCGCGCAGATAATCTTGTAACACACGCCCGACAATCGGGCTGCGTGCTCTGAAATCTTCTGCAAGAATGGTGTCTGCACTTAGCCAATGGGTGGCAATTATGCCATCGTCAAGTTTTCTTTCGGTGTCATGATGCAACACACGCGCAACAAAACAGTGCCTGATATAGGTCACGCCGTTTGGGGCTCTGTGGTGGTAGAGGCCCAGAAAATCTGTGAGTTCGACCAGCCAGCCGGTTTCTTCTAGCGTTTCCCTAATGGCAGCAGTAAACAGACTTTCGTCGGCTTCCAGATGCCCAGCAGGTTGATTAAAAACGGTCCGGCCTTCTTCGGTTTCTTCAACCATAAGAAAGTGGCCATCTTTTTCTACAATAGTTGCAACACAGCTGTGAGCGTACCAGATCATAAAGGGGTGGCTGTAATTGGGAAGGGTGTGCATGCTAACCCACTTACAGCCCTTCATAAAAGACGGGTGAACAGTGATAATGCCCTTACTTCAATGGTTACACTTGCCGGGATCCTAAACTGCATGAATACACTCACCCATCTTGATGAACAGGGGCAGGCACACATGGTGGATGTGAGTGCCAAGGCCGTGACAGTGCGCAGTGCAACAGCGCAAGCCGTACTTACGATGCAGCCACAAACTCTGCAGTTAATTTTGAGTGGCGGCCACAAAAAAGGAGATGTGTTTGCAGTGGCGCGTATCGCAGGCATTCAGGCGGC
>CAIMTR010000393.1 GCA_903844415.1 uncultured Gammaproteobacteria bacterium | reverse complement strand
TAATTGATTGGCCATTGAGCCAGTTGGCGTAAATAATCCGGCTTCCTTTCCAAACATTTTGGCTACACGTTCTTCGAGTGAGTTAACTGTTGGGTCTTCGCCGTAAACATCATCACCAACTTCAGCACTTGCCATAGCAAGACGCATTCCTTCAGATGGCTTCGTGAGGGTGTCAGAACGCAGATCAATATTCATACGGATTAGATTATCGCTAATGTCATAAAAACCAAATGAGGGATCATAATAAAATTAAATATGCCTAGTGCAAACTTCTTTTCCATCTGGACCAATTTCAAGATGGCTACATACAAGATTCATTTTATCAACTGCACTATCTCCAAAGTGAGAACGATAGGCCAGAGCTAACGACACTCTAATATTTATATCTGGTGCTGATTTAAGTGCAAAGGCTTTTGCTAGTCGCGAAATAGTATTTTCAATTACTTTCTCAGTGTGTGCAGTTTGAAGTGCTATAGCAGCATTAGAAAGTCCATCACACATGTGCTTACCTACGAGATGCTCGAAAGGCGTTAACTCTCGGGTCAGAATGGTGAAATCCATTGGACTTTCCGTTCATCCTTGAATCATTTATTTAATTATTCGGGCCGAAGAGGGGAATCGAACCCCTAACCGCCCGATTACAAGTCGGGTGCGCTACCAATTGCGCCACTTCGGCAAAACAGGAGTTTGAAAACCCCAACTGGTTGATTATGGCAGGTTTATCTTCCCTTCAGAAATGGTCTATTGCTAGGCTCCGGCCCATGAAAATCACAATGACTGGCGCAATAGGACGAATCGGAAAAGTCACCACCCAACTCCTCGTAGATCGCGGCCATGAAGTGGTCGCAGTCGATATTGCAGACGGTCCTGTACCTGCTGGCATCAAGTTACATGTGGGCGATTTAACAGATTTAGATTTTGCCGACAAGGTGGTGGCTGGCTCTGATGCCGTGATCCACATGGCTGGTATCCCAAGTCCCAGGGATGAGCGCCAGTACAACGTCTACAAAAATAATGTCAATGCAACTTTTGCCATTTTTAGCGCAGCTGCAAATGCAAAATGCCGCGTCGTTGCATACGCATCCAGTTGTTCTGCATACGGCCAAGCATGGTCAGATGAATGGAGTTCACCAATCTATGCGCCTATGACTGAACCGCACCCACTTATGTGCACCGAGAGTTATTCCCTTTGTAAAGAAGCAAATGAACAAGCTGCTTTAATGTGGTCTAAGCGCAGCGATACTACTTTTGTTGGTTTCCGCTTTCCTTATACAAACAATATGGATGAACTTGAAGATTTTGCGATCAAATTTAATCATCACGACGCTGAACTTGCCAAAACTGCAGCAAAAATTGGTTGGGCATATTTAGATGCGCGCGATGCTGCCGCTGCTTTGGAACTTACCGTTCGCAGTGATCTAAAAGGGGCCCAAGTCTTTAACTTGATGGCACCAGACACGATGGCAATTGAAACTACAGATAAATTGTTAGCTAAATATCATCCAACAACTGAATTACGTGGAGATTTCTCTGGCTATCAATCAACCTTTAGTTCTGACCACTGGTTAGAGGTAATGGGTTACAAACCCCAACACCTCTTTGACCGTGAAAAAATTAGAAACGCGAAATAATTTAAACGGTTGGC
>CAIMTR010000392.1 GCA_903844415.1 uncultured Gammaproteobacteria bacterium | reverse complement strand
TCCTCGATCGAGGCTGGATTATTACTCACTGAAAGGTTATTGTTTCAACTCCCGCACACACTACGATAAAAACACGGCTCCGGCCGGAACCATGTGTAACCTTACTTAGCTGCCGGCTGCCAGTAATGCAACTAAACCGTTAGTTTTAGTTTAAGGAGCACTTCCATGCAAAAGCTGAAACAACAAACACAACAGGGTTTTACCCTTATCGAATTGATGATCGTTATTGCGATTATCGGTATTCTGGCCGCGGTTGCTTTTCCTGCTTATCAAGATTATGTCAAACGGGCACAAGTCATCACAGCATTCGCACACATGCGAGACATTGGTAACAGAGGAGTCGAATATTGGATTGCTAATGGTAGGTTCCCGCCAAGTGAGCAAAATGTGCCTGGTGTTGATTTTTGGTTGAGTCAACATGGTACTTATTATGTTGCCATTGATATCAACATGGGCGGCTCAAATCCTGACCCAGCCAATACTATGGAAATCATCTTAAGTGTGACCGACAAAATTTATCCAGGCGGTGTGTTGTCACTGCGTGCTACCTTAGATGCCAAACGCAATGTCATCTGGACATGCGGGCAAATGAGTTACGACAACATTCCTAACGAATACTTACCTCCTAACTGCCGACGTTAGTGGATAGATTTCAACCAACTCAGCATGCCAGATCAGGTGACTGGGCCAAAGCACAAGCAAACACATTGCTCAGCATCAAAACTTGAAAGACTTTAGCTCTTAGCATATCTACCTCACCATTATTCCTGAACGAATATACAACTTCTTACCTGTTAACCCAATACTCACGCAGTGCTTTCCTCGCTTTGTTAAACCGTTCTTGATCTGTTGGCTTGATAGCAGCGGCCTTTTGCTGCTCCGGTGTGGAGGTCTTAGCGGGTGTAATGTTAGTGGGCTTGGTGTTGGCAGTCATATCTCGTCTCCTGATTGACCCAGCCATTGTAAGGTACGTGTCAAGTGGGCAGTGGTGAAGCGGAGTTATTATGGATCGCTAGGTAGGTAAAACCAGGCGTGCTTGACAAGGGTGGTAAGCTTGCCGGGAAGTAAATGTTCAGCCTTCCTACACAGCATTAGCTAGGAGAAATCAGTTTATGCCCAGTTATGGATACTTTTTTATTGCCTACATTGCGGTCGGCATCGCACTCAACCTGATTGGTCCCTTAGCGCGGCAGTTGCGTCTCGAACTTTTCAAACTTAGCTATGACAGTAACAGCACCCCGATTAAAAAACTTTTCTTCATAGGGGTTATTTCACTTGGCATTGCCCTGCTCTACCCTGCATTCCTTTTTTCCGCACTGTTAGGCAAACGTAAGAAACGGCTTTTATCAAATGCAGCCAAGCCATACCAACCTGCACCCGAACTTTCGGGTGTAATACAAAATTGTGATTTTGAATTTCAATGTCCGCTGAGTTGGGACAGTTTAAGGCCAACATCCAAACCTTCCGAAAGGTTCTGTGGTTCATGCAGTCGCACAGTTCACTTTTGCAATACTCAGCAAGAGCTGGATAGTGCATCGTTCAAGGGGCTCTGCATCGCTATTAAGGCGCCATCAGAATATAACGAGCTCACCACTCCACTAACCGTTGGGGCTATACCAAGGCAAAAGATCAAATTGCCGCCGCTGATAGGGGTTAGGCGGATGCCCTACACAATGAAAAACAACTGACTCCGTTT
>CAIMTR010000391.1 GCA_903844415.1 uncultured Gammaproteobacteria bacterium | reverse complement strand
TGCAAGAAATATCCCACCGCTGTTATTGCTGCCAGCACATCCTGTGCATTGGACAGCGCTAACTTCCGATCTGGAGTTAGTGTAAAAGTCATAACTTGAGAGGTCACACCCAAGCGCGCCAACAAAGCTTCCGGGACTTTTGCTAGACCAATTTCTTGCTCTACAAATACATACATGCCTGGTTCGCGCTTGCTGCGATAGACGGTACACAATATGGAGTAATCCACACTCACGGCTGTAATACCTGCGTCAGGGATTCGAGTAAGAACGGGCCGCGCCAACCCAGTAATTCATCTGGCAAATCCAAGGTAGAAGTCATGTCTGCGGAATTTTTGGGGAGTAATGCGTACAACAATGCCTGTAATGTGCGTTTACGGCCAAGAACTTCAGCGGGAATGGCCAATTCTTGTGCTTTAGTTTCAATTAATTGCTGCGCCAGTTTCAAACGATTTTTTTGACCTTGAGTAAGTGGTTTGTCCAACTCCTGTGGACAAGTTGTTTCTGCAGCAGTGCTCGCGGCCTCTAGAAGCGCCAACACCATGTCGCCTTCAAACCGTATAAAGTTATCACTAACATCTTCCAGTGCGGCTAATTGACTCTTGCTGCTTATCATTGCGTTGGCCAGTGCCAATAAGACTGTATCCTTGATAATCCAACTGCGGGGTTTATCTCGTAAGCGTGCGCGCTGCTCGCGCCATTCAGCCAGTTTTTGCAACGCAAGTAATTGGCGCGGTTTTAATTGCCAGGCGGCCTTGAAATTCAAGTAATAGTCAGAAAAATCTTTGGTAAATTCACAGTTGTATTGCTGGGAAATTCTGGCGCAATCTTCTAGCACCCAACTCTCTCGACCTAAGGTACTTAATAATTGTACTTGTGCACGCCAAGTCTGGTGCAGATAGGCCACATCAAGCGCTGCATAATCCAGTTGTTCAGCAGTTAGAGGTCGTTGCAGCCAGTCCGAACGAGTTTCTGCTTTAGGTAAATCCACATTGAATCGTTGTTTGACTAGATTTTGATAGCTGAGTGATTTGCCCTCATTGAGTATAGCGCTTGAAATTTGAGTATCAAAAACAGGAGCCGGCATAATTTTTAGAAAAGCAAAAAATACCAACAAATCTTCTGAACATGAGTGAAATATTTTTATCAACTGGGGCGCTGTCATCAAGTCACTGAAAGGCTGCCATTGGGTAACTTGTAATGGATCGATCAAAGTGATGTGCAAGCCATCTGCCACTTGAATCAAACCCACTTTAGGGTAAAAGGTGCTAACACGCATAAACTCAGTATCGAGCGCTAGGGCCTCGCAGTGTTGCCACCGTAGACAACACTCGACCAGCTCAGCGTCGGTGCTGATCAAACTAAAATTGACTGTGAGAGGAAATACGGGCAAATCCACGTGTTGAATATCCTGTTGATGTAATGCAAAGATAACGAGATGAAAACTTTCGTTCCACGGATTTATTACTTGTCCAGACTCATTGCGTGCCTGCCAGCAAAAGAATGCATCAGGGTGCTACCGTCGATATATTCAAGTTCACCGCCTATAGGTACTCCATGCGCAATGCGAGTAACTTTCAAACCCTGTTGCTGCAGCGCAGGCTGTTTCAATTGCTCGGCGATATACCAGGCTGTGGCTTCACCTTCAACGGTAGGATTAGTTGCAAGAATAACTTCGAACACCTGTTGCTCTACTACTCGGTTTACCAATGCGGCAATTCCCAGGGTTTCTGGGCCGATGCCGTCTATTGGCGATAAATGCCCCATCAACACATGATAAACCCCTCTATAAGAAGCTGTTTGTTCAACAGCAAAAACATCCGCAGGAGTTTCTACCACACAAATTGTGGACTGATCGCGGCTGGGATTAGCACAAATTTGACACAACTTATGTTCAGCAAGTGTCCGGCATTGCTGGCAATTTCCAACTCCATCCATTGCAGCTATAAGTGCGGCGGCAAGTTTTCGACCCCCTTCTCGGTCACGCTCCAGAAAAAACAACACCATACGTTGCGCTGATTTATTACCAACACCAGGCAAGCGTCGAAAGGCATCAATCAAAAGCTGTATGAGGGGAATATAGTTCATACCCAATCCTGCACAGTAAGCGGAGTGATCGAATCGTATTGGATTTCACCGTCGAAACGTTGCACCAATTCCTGCACAAAAACGTCTTCGGAAAATAATTTTACGGCCCTTTGCATACGTTCAGATTCTTTGCGTAGGCGAAATCCAGCCGGACTTTCACTGTTTAACGTCCCTATTTTTATTTGTAGCTCGACTGCAATGCCAAAATAAGTACGCATAACAGCTTCAATCCGTTTTCGATGTTCATCATTAAAAATAGCCGCCTGTTTATCTTGCAACAAAAGTACAAGTTGCATTCCACTAACATCATGTAACACGCAATTACCCGCGATAGTACGCGCCACACCTGTTAGGGACAGTTGATTGAACAAGGTAATCCACATTGCAGGTTTTAAGTCAGCGAGTGCTATAGGTGAGGGACTACCTGAGTCTATTAAGAGGGTGGATGTTAATGATTGCGTATTGTCGTCTGGCTTGGGCAAATCTACTAGGCTGATTGCAGAATTTGTAGATTGATGGACGGCGCCAGTGAGAGTTGCAGGTGTAGAGTATGTCAACTCGGCAGGAGTAATAGCAGCAGGCTCTGCGCTTACAGCCCGCTCAACTACCTGCTTTTTTTTTTTCTCAGTGCTTACTGATGAATTCCCTCCTGGTTGGCTTGCACTTAACCTTTTAGTTGGCATTTTTGGAATGCCTGCTGGTGTAAAAGCCAACATCCGCAGTAAGGTCATTTCAAGACCGCTGCGGGGATCTAGCGCATAAGGCATATCTTCCCTGCCTTTTAAAGCAATCTGATAATAGAGTTGCAAAGTTTCTGCATTCAGGCTCGCAGCATGCTTTTGAATTTGCTGACGATCCCCCTGGCTATTATCGATACCGTCTGGAACTACTTGTACAATCGCCATGCGATGCAACCAAGACAACAACTCCTGCAGGATAAGTACAAAATCCGGAGAGTGTTCAGCCGCTTCTGCTACTAGTTTCAATACCTGCGCTGCATCTTGTGCGATCAAGGCATCTGTCAATTGCACAATCACTGAACGGTCAATATTGCCTAGTAATTCGCTGACACTAGCAGTTGTCACTTTGCCGTCACAAAAACCAATGGCTTGATCCAACAGCGTTAGACAATCTCGTACGCTGCCTTGCGCAGCACGACCGAGCAACCACAGCGCACCTTCTTCAAAATCGATTTTTTCTTGCTCCAAAATATAACTGGTATGTTCCACCAATTTTTCAGGGCTTATATTTTTTAAATTAAATTGTAAACAACGCGAGAGCACCGTAACCGGCAATTTTTGCGGGTCGGTGGTGGCCAGCAAAAACTTTACGTGAGGAGGCGGTTCTTCTAAGGTTTTGAGCAACGCATTAAAACTGTGCGTGGACAACATGTGCACTTCGTCAATGAGATAGACTTTGAAGCGACCTCTGCTAGGCGCATATTGCACGTTATCGAGCAATTCGCGGGTATCTTCAACTTTGGTACGAGAGGCAGCATCGACCTCTATCAAGTCAAGAAAACGTCCTTCATTTATTTCAGTGCAGGAACCACATTCGCCGCAGGGTTCTGAGGTGATACCTTTATCACAATTAAGACAACGGGCGAGAATACGGGCGATGGTGGTTTTGCCTACGCCCCGGGTGCCGGTAAAAAGGTAAGCATGATGTAAACGATTGCTGTCGAGCGCGTTGATCAATGTTTTGAGCACATGACTTTGACCCGCCATTTCCTTGAAATTGCGTGGCCGCCACTTTCTTGCTAGAACCTGATAACTCATGGTGTTGTTAAACCGATGGAACTTCTCAAATTGGTCAAATTAATTAAGGTAGTTGGAAAGCCACCCCAAAACCACTTCATTACTCAATTGGAGGTATCTCCTGCCAGCCACACCCCGGCACATGCATGAGTTATTACCGCTGCTCCCTTCCGGGCCTGACGGGGTTCATAACTTGTCATTGCGAGGGGACCGACAAGAGATACCATAAAACTGTTGGCTTGCATCAGATCGCTGGTGCTGTTTTAGCGCCCTAATGCTGCCCCTTGGGAAAGGATGGTATTAAGTTTGCCAAGTCACAAACACCCAGCATAGCGCGGCCAGCATTATCTGGAAATCAGGTTGGTGAAGCAAGGTAAAGGTGAGCCAAGTGGTAGTTGAATTTGATAATTGTGTAGACTCGAAACTTTTTGCGTTTTTGATGGGGCTTGCCAAGTGGGTAAGTGCTGGGAGGCGCAGCTTTAGAGCTGCCTGATCTTGCACATCAGCCAGCACTTTCAAACAACAATTTTCGAACACATATACCAGTAATTTACCGGGTGGCTGTAAACAATAATTGCCGCACACCCAAATAAGCGAACTTTTGCGACCAATACAAATGCGCTTGTGCATTTTGAAAGCCGATATCACGTAATTGCTGCAACAAATCCCAGCCAAAAATATAAAAACATAAACAGCCATTTTCGTTAATAGGATCGCCATGGTAAGACGGCTCGAATAAATGCTCGATAGTGCCGTCTGCATTAATTTTGGCTCTGACCTGAGTTGCTGCTGCTGCCATATTGAAAGGGACCGTAAATAACAAGGTACCTCCCGGTTTCAGGCATCGATAGGTTTCTTGCAGGGCAGCGCAGTAATCTGGCACATGCTCAAACACATCGAACGAAAGGATGAAATCGAGCGAGCTATCTTGAAAGGTCAGCTGGGTAACACTTTCATTTCTGAAACCAGTTTTAGCATCAATACTGCCAAACGGAATTTTGCTGCCAAAATATTCACTACCCGTCAGGTTGGAAAATTGTGTACCAAGATAGCTATAAAGCGGAGTCGCCTGCTCGGAAATGTAAATGGCAGAATCAGGCTTGCATGGTAGGTTTTGTTCCAGAAAATGAATGCAACCACGAATTCTATTGTTGAGTCCACATTGCTGACAATGAACACGTTCACGCCAGTTTGGAAGCAGTTTGCCCTTGTAGTTTTCGCCATCGTTGTTGAGGAAATCAATTAAAAAAGTAGAATTAGCTCCACAAGCATAACAATACCCCGGCGTAATAAATTGGGTGGTGGTTGTTATTAGATCAAACTCTATATTTTTCCTGCGGATGTATTCTTCCCGCATGGAAATTTCACCAGCGTGAAATTCTTGTAGATTACGTACTTGCAAATTTTCCAGCGGTAAAATTTGAGTTGGCCGCACGTTTTGCAATTGAGTTACAGGATGTGCGACTGGTAGCAAGGCAGCTTCATTAGTATCTGCGGTTAAACTTCGTAGTACTTTAGACACTGCTCGCGCTGGAAAACTTAGTATTGTTTTAAACATTGTTATGTACATTCATGGTTTATGTTAAATTTTTATAATAAAAAATG
>CAIMTR010000390.1 GCA_903844415.1 uncultured Gammaproteobacteria bacterium | reverse complement strand
TCACAGAATGTCGGGTGTGGATTGGTCAGTGAAAAGTGAAACTTCAATTGCTGCCGGTGTTCAAGTTGCAGTTACCAAAGTGGAAGTGGGTCAATTAACGGTGGCAGTGCTCAGTTAAACCCTATGCTCAGTTTTGCTCTGCCAATGGGAGTGCTTGATGCTGCTCCAAGGCCCATGCCACATGTTCCCTTACCAATGCAGATTCGTGTTCAGCCCGGCTTTGCAGTGCTGACACTACCTCCACAGTGCTCGGCGCATTGCCCAAAGCCACAGCCAAATTGCGTAACCAGCTTTCATATCCTGTGCGTCGAATAGCCGAACCTTCGGTGTTGTGTATAAAGTCGGCTTCACTCCACAAAAATAACTCCACCAGTTGAGCACGATCTAGGTTGTGCCGTGGGGAAAAATCCTGCTCCAGGGTGGCTGCTGAAAATTTATTCCAAGGACAGCACAACTGACAATCATCACAACCAAACACCCGATTGCCCATCAAGGGTCTAAGTTCTGGTGCAATGGCAGTTTTCAATTCGATGGTCAAATAGGAAATACACTTGCGGGCATCGAGTAAATTCGGGCCTACAAATGCATCAGTCGGACACACCTGCAAACACGCCGTGCAAGTACCACAATGAAATTCAGCTTTAATATCAGTAGGCAGTGGCAAATCAGTAAATAGTTCGCCCAGAAAAAACCAGGAACCAGCACGTTTGTTGATCAACATGGTGTTTTTACCGATCCAGCCCAGCCCGGCTTTTTCTGCCAGCGCTCGTTCCAGCACGGGTGCGCTGTCTACAAAAGCGCGATAACCAAACTCACCAATATGCTGCTGAATGCGGGTGGCTAATTGTTGCAAGCGACGGCGGATGAGTTTGTGATAATCACGTCCAAGCGCGTAGCGGGACACATACGCCTGCTCAGGATTTTGTAATACACCTACCATTTGTGTTTCGACGGGCAGGTAGTCCATCCGCGCTGAAATGACGCGCAGAGTGCCGGGCACTAGTTGCTCAGGCTGGCTGCGCAAATTGGCATGATTGAGCATGTAACTCATTTCGCCGTGATAATGTTGCGTCAGCCATTGCTGTAAATAAGCAGAATGTTCGGCAACATCAATATCGGCAATTCCGACTTGCTGAAATCCCAGCTCACGACCCCACAATTTGATGAGTTCGGCGAGCGCTATGAAATCGGGAGTAGTCATGGGCTAAGGCGACTCTTAAGGTCAATCTGCCCAACTGCGGTCCACCAACTTGTCCAGCAGGGGCTGTGATGTTTGCATCCGTTGCGCCCATTGAAATTTCACGTGTTGCAGAAATTTAGTATTCCAGGACGGATAAATTTCATTGCGATCTTGCCAGTACAACACAAACTCTTTTACTTGTGAGTGCGCAAAATCACTATCGATGTTGGCCATGGTCAGCACATCGAAACAGGCATCGTTGGGTTGGAAGTTGTTGGGTATCGGGCGAGGTGTCGTATCGTTTTCCAAGGCATGGGTAAATTTTACCCATTGTCTGCGCACATGGGCTATAAATTTGGAGCTCCAGGCGCTGGTCACGATGCCTCGCTCGCGCCAATACAAGACAAACTCGGGTACTGCATCTTCAATAAATCCAAGGCTGATACCCGCGTGTTCCAGAATGGTTACAGCTTCTTCGCTGGGCAACCAACTCGATGATAAGGCAGTTTCCAGTTCTCTAGCTCCTTGAAAGCTACGCTGCTTTTCCCACTTGGCAACGATCCAGTTTAGAAATGTTTGATGCCAGGAATACTGGGATTTTTGCCGTTCACGCCAGTACATCACAAAGCTCAGCACTTCCTGCTCTACAAAGTTGCGCGGGATGTTGCGTTGTTGACATTGTTGATACAAGGTAGCGTCTGGTTTCCAGTCGGGCGGGATGTTTGTCGCAATGCCTGCAGTGTTAGGCTGCAGCGAGTTGTGCCCAGACATCTTGACTGGGACACTCGTAGCCACTTGGCTTGAGGGCTGTTTCTGCGTTTGAGTTGCCTGAGTGCTGGCTTGTGGGTCGGGCTGATTGATGGCATACAGTTGAGCTTGCTCGTTGCCTGGCATCGGTTCAACCAACAACAACCCCATGCCTACGATAGATTCTTGTACACGTATGATGTCGTTAAGTTCCCAGAATGGCAGTGCATTGCTCAATTGAATTTGGGTGATAGTGCAGTAGCGACGTTGCTGCCGGAAGATAGGCGGATGCAGCAGCAATAATTCACTAAAGACATGCAATAACACAGCTTCTTCCAATCCAATGGTCGCAGCAAGTGTGGGTGAAATCAGCAGCGGGCGTTCGGGTATCAGAGAGGTCGTCATACAGAGAAAACATAGGCGATTTACAGGGTGTGATCGTAACACAGGCAAATCATATAGGGGCAGTACACAATTTTTTGGGTTAGCAATCGACTTGCCATGCAGGTCACAGAGAAGGCAGCGGTAAAGCTAAACACGACCTTCATAGGCGGGGATGCCAATGAGAGCCCTATGGCTGGGTTTATGCGTGTCGACATTAGCTTTACCGCTGCCTTCTCTAGTGCCTTAACCAGTTGTCTCACTTAACAAGACTTCTGCGTTGTTTTCTAAAATCTCTGCAATCATAAAATCAGTCTGATAAAGCGTCCAAGGCCTCGCTCAGTTTGCTGACGGCGATCACTTGCATGCCAGCAATGGCTTGTTTGGGTGCGTTGGCTTTTGGCACGATGGCACGGGTAAAACCATGTTTGGCTGCTTCCTGCAATCGTTCCTGACCGCTGGGGACCGGACGGATTTCACCAGCCAACCCTATTTCGCCAAACACCACCAATTCGCGCGGCAAAATACGATCTTTGAAACTGGACACAATAGCCAACAGCAGGGGCAGGTCGGCACTTGTTTCGGTGACTTTTACACCGCCCACCACGTTAACGTAGACATCTTGGTCGGCCATGAACAAACCGCCGTGGCGATGTAATACAGCTAGCAACATGGCCATTCGATTGTTATCAAGTCCGACTGCTATACGCCGGGGGTTGCCAAATTGTGAGCTGTCGACTAGCGCTTGAATTTCTACCAGTAAGGGCCGTGTGCCTTCCCACAAAACGGTAACAAGAGAGCCGGCAGAAATTTCTTCAGTACGTGCCAGAAAAATTGCTGACGGATTTTTCACTTCTTTTAAGCCGGTTTCAGTCATGGCAAAGATGCCAAGTTCATTCATCGCACCAAAGCGATTTTTGTGACCACGCAAAGTTCGATAACGGCTGTCGTCGCCACCATCGAGCATTAGAAAACAGTCGATCATGTGCTCTAGCACTTTAGGGCCGGCCAGACTGCCGTCTTTGGTGACGTGGCCCACCAAAAACAATGCTGTGTTGGTTTGTTTAGCATATTGAATTAGATACGCCGCACACTCGCGTACCTGCGACACGCTGCCCGGCGCCGATGGAACATTGGCACTGTGCATTACCTGAATTGAATCAATAACAATCAATTTGGGTTGATACTGTTGGGCCTGCGCTACAATTTCTTCGATATTGGTCTCGGCCAACATAAGCAGTTTGTCGACTGGCAAGCCCAGTCGCTGGGCCCGCATACCAACTTGTTGCAGAGATTCCTCACCGGTGACATAAAGCGTTTCCATGTGTTGCGATAAGCGGCACATAATCTGCAACAACAAGGTGCTTTTGCCTGCGCCAGGATTGCCACCAATCAACACTACCGAGCCTGGTACTAGTCCGCCTCCCAATACCCGATCAAACTCGCCCATACTGGTGGAAAAGCGAGGATGATCCTCAAGATTGATATTGCCTAATGGTTGCGCGCTTGCACTAGATCCCGTGTGGCCAGCTCTTCTGAATTGTTGCGGCGCTGAAGGAGTGCTGGCTGCACCGAGACTTATTCGAGTTAAGGTGTTCCAGGCGTTGCACGCCATACATTGACCCTGCCACTGAGTATGTTCAGCGCCACAATCATTACAAACAAATGCGGTTTTGGTTTTGGCCATGGGAGATTAGTTCAGTTGTTTATTCTAGTCTTCATAATAGCGGAAGATCGGCAAATTGGGGCTGTAGAAACACCTGCGGGTTAGATGTATTCCCGTGCAACACGCGCACTAATGCTGCAGGTGAGGTTGTACGACAATATGCCAGTGTGTGCGGCAACTTCATCGAGCGAAATTTCATCACCCCACAACGTAACGGCATCACCCACCAGCGCTTGCGGAATGTGCGTCAAGTCGATTGCCAGCATGTCCATCGAAACGCGGCCAACAGTTATAGTTCGTGTGCCACTCACCATGACGGGTGCGCCATTAGGAGTATTACTCGGATAACCATCGGCATAGCCAATACTCACGATGCCAATACGCATAGGGGTAGTACTTATAAATTGCGAGTTGTAGCCAACACTGCTGCCCGCAGCAATGTCCTTGATGGCAATGAGCCTCGCTTGTAGGGTCATAACTGCCTGCAGATTAAAAGCTTCACGGCGCCGTTGGATGTCGCGCCATACAAACGGCGAGCTCCCGTATAACATTAGGCCTGGACGCACCCAGTTACTTTTACAATCGAGCGCCAGTAAAGCCGCAGAGGCAGCAATACTGGCGGCAAGCGGCGGCTTGTCATGACTATTAATACAGGTATGAAATTGTTGTAGTTGCATAGCGTTTAGCGGCGACTGTGGCTCGCTGGCATTGGCCAGATGGGTCATCAGTACCACATTTTTTGTCCAGGGTTTGGCCAATAGTTTGCTACAAATAGTGTTGCAGTCAGTTGGTGCGATGCCCAGCCGATGCATGCCCGTATCGAGCTTCAGCCAGAACACCAGCGGCTTGGGCAAACTGATGTTGTCTAACGCTGCTTCCAGCCAATGTAGTTGGTCTGGGCTGTGAATAACCAGCTGAAATCCTTGGCGAGCGCAGCGTGCAATTTCATTACGATCGATAATGCCCTGCAAAATCAGAATGTCTTTGTCAGTGCCCCCAGCGCGTAAGATTTCTGCTTCAGCCAGGTCGGTTACGCCAAAAAGATCAGCATCTTGGAGGGTTTCTGCAACAGGTAACAAGCCGTGTCCATACGCATTGGCTTTGATTACAGCCACCAACTTGCTGCCATGGGCGTGTGTTTTGGCGACTGCAAAATTATGCAGCAGAGCCTTACGATTAATGGTGGCAACAACACGCTGATTCATTTTTACTCGCCGTGCCAGGGCGCACCAGAGGGACCACCACTCATCGGCATGTAATTTTCAAAACGCGTAAATTTGCCGATAAAACTAAGGGTTTTAGTGCCAATGGGCCCGTTACGCTGCTTGCCAATAATGATCTCTGCCATGCCCTTGTGTTGATCGTTGTCTGGTTCATACACTTCATGTCGATACACAAACATTATCAAGTCTGCATCCTGCTCGATGGCACCCGATTCCCTCAAATCCGACATCACTGGACGTTTGTTTGGACGTTGTTCCAAACTTCGATTTAACTGCGAAAGCGCGACCACCGGGCATTTAAATTCGCGCGCCAGCAATTTAAGCGAACGTGATATTTCAGATATTTCACCCGTACGATTTTCCTTGCTGCCTTGCACTTGCATCAATTGCAAATAGTCGACCATGATCATGCCAATGTCGCCATTTTCGCGTTGCACACGGCGCGTGCGACTGCGCATTTCGGTGGGGCTAAGGCCTGATGTGTCGTCAATAAACAGGGGTCGGTCCTTGAGTTTGGCAACAGCCATTGTAAGTTTGTCCCAGTCGTCATTTTCCAGTTTGCCGTTACGCATGCGTGTCTGGTCGATTTTCCCAAGGGATGAAATCATGCGAATAATCAAACTGTCGGCTGGCATTTCTAGGCTAAATACGAGCACTGGTTTGTCGTAATGCAACACCGCGTGTTCCACCATGTTCATTGCAAAACTGGTTTTCCCCATCGAGGGACGGCCGGCGACAATAATGAGGTCAGAGTCTTGTAGGCCAGATGTCATCTCATCCAAATCTTTGAAACCGGTACTGATGCCGGTGATATTTCCTTTGGATTCGAACAGTCTCTCAATACGAGCTACTGCCGATTTTAGTATGGGAGTCAGACCTACAGGGCCGCCATCACTGGGCCGTTCGTCAGCAATACTGCCCACTGCTTTTTCGGCAGCGCTGAGCAATTCATTACTGGCACGACCATCAGGGTTGTACCCGCTGTCGGCAATAGTGTGCGCGACATTAATTAGTTTGCGCAAAATGGCGCGCTCTTTAACGATGCCAGCATACGCTTCAACGTTTGCGGCACTTTGAATGTTGCTGACCAATTCGCCCAAGTATTCTAGACCACCGGCCTCCGTGAGTTGCCTGGATCCGTGCAGAGCTTCACTTAATGTAATGACATCAATGGGTTTGTCGGCTTTGGTTTGGGCGAGCATGGCGGCAAAGATCAACCGATGTTCTTTGCGGTAAAAGTCGGTGGTCAATAGCACTTCACTCACTACATCCCAACGGCTGTTGTCTAGCATCAGAGCGCCTAATACTGCTTGCTCCGCTTCAATAGAGTGCGGAGGAACTTTAAGGCTGGTAATTTTTTCGACACTTTGTGGTTCGTTCATGGAGGGGGCTTACATGCTAGGGGGGGTTGCTGGGCGATGGGTAGATTTCAACATGGAAAATTGGAGAAGAACAGCTCAAATATACCTGTGCCAGCATTGGTGCAAAATTCCACCACTAAAAATTATATTGTCTAACTAGGGCGCGCGGCCAGTACCGGCGCCGTAAACGCTATTACCTTAACGTTAAATTTACTGTTTGAAACATGTTAAACTGGGACTTCCTCGAAATGATCCGGTAATAATCCAAAGCTTTGTTAATAGTCAGAAAGTAACGCGGTATTCGTCTAACAATTCTTGCTCGTTCAATTGGAAGTACTAAATGAATAAGGTTTTCAGTGGTTTTAATTTATCCCTTGGCACCCTGCCCGCATTGGTGATGGCAGTGCTTCTCGTACCAGCCGTCACGGCGCAACCAAATGCGAACTCTGCCAACCCACCTCCTTTAATTACTGCCGTAGGTATTGAGGAAATTGCCGTGTTTGGACGCAACACGGAGTTACTCGGGCGGGCGGAAGCTGCTAGCGAAGGCTCGGTCGGTGGTGCGGATTTGTTAATTCGCCCCATGTTCAAAACCGCTGAGTTATTGGAGTCCATGCCCGGCATGGTTGCAGTACAGCATTCCGGCAGCGGCAAAGCTAACCAGTATTTTCTGCGAGGCTTTAATCTCGACCACGGCACTGATTACACAGCCTACGCAGACGGCATGCCCTTGAATATGCGTTCACACGGTCATGGGCAAGGTTATCTGGATGTAAACGGCCTGATTCCCGAAACTGTCGAACGAATTGATTATCGCAAGGGTCCCTATCGTGCTGATGTCGGTGATTTCGCCATGGTAGGGGCGTCTTTCATCTCAACTATAGATGCCCTAGACAGATCATTTGTTTCCACTGAACTCGGTGAGAACGGTTGGCAGCGTTACGTTGGGGGCATGAGTGAAAATTTGAACGGGGGCACCTTAACGATGGTGGGTGAATACAAGCAATACGACGGCCCCTGGCAAAGCCCGGAAGCTCTGCAGCACCTATCACTGTGGAGCAAATATCTGATTGCTACCGGTATCGGACAGCTTGCCTTTACCTTGTCCGGCTACGACGCTAAATGGAATCCCACCGAACAAATCCCTGAGCGCGCTATTGGTACCCGTGTATGTGCTGACGCTTTTTGTAGTTTGGATTCAACGGCCGACGGCTCAACTTCGCGTTGGATGTTAACCAGCCGGGTGCTGGGTGCTGACTGGGATGCGGGGTTGTATATGCAGTTTTACGATTGGTCGATGAAGTCCAATCCTACCTATGATTACCAGATTAACCAATTTGATCGGCGCTGGACCTTCGGCGGCACGGCCAATAAATCGATAATAGACAACGCTGACTTTCGTACCAACCTTGGCGCAGATTTTCGTTTAGATGATATAGGCAAGGTCGGCGTTGATCACTTTGACAGAGGATTCTTTGTTGCCAACATCAGTGACAACGCAATCACTGAAGGATCGCTGGGTGTGTTTATGGAAAGCACCTGGAATGTAAGCGATAAAGTACGCTTGTTGGGCGGCGTACGCGGCGACTATTACGATTTCGATGTGGTCGCCCATACGGCGGGCAGTTATGCCGGTCAAGTTACTGAATTTAGGGTTTCCCCTAAAGTGGGGCTTGCCTATGCTGCCACCGAAATTGTGGAGTTGTATGCCAATTGGGGCAAAGGCTTTCATTCCAATGATGCGCGTGGTGTGGTCAATGATATTAACCCGGTGGCAGGTCTTTCGCCTGGTACTGGTAAGGAATTGGGCGCGCGGACTACTTTAGGTGATTTTAAATTTACGGCAGCCTATTGGTGGTTAGATCAGGACAGTGAGCTGATCTTTATTGGCGACTCCAATACTGTGGAGCCAAAGGGCAGTTCCACACGTGAAGGACTAGAACTAACTATGTTTTGGCAGCCGCTGACCTGGTTGGGCATAGATGCAGTATTTACCAACAGTGATGCACGTTTCCTTAATAACCCTGAAGGCCCTTACATCGAGAATTCCCTCGAACAAGCGGCCCAGCTTGGTATTTCAGCAACCCGTGACAATTGGGAGCTCAGTTTGCGTACCCGTTATATGGGGCCGTATCCCTTGCTAGCTGATAATTCTGATCGTGCCGAGCCTTTGACCTTGGTCAACCTGCGCGGTGCGCATCACTGGGATTCCCTCACCTTTTATGCCGAAGTTATAAATTTGCTCGATTCTAGAAATAAAGAAATCGTCTATAACTATCCTGCCTATGTAGCAGGACTGGATCCTGCTGGGATGACCACAGATGACATAGATTGCGAGCAAACCAACTGTCGTATGAGTCGGATTACCGAACCCAGAAATTTCCGTCTTGGGGTAAGTTACAAGTTTTAAGTTACTAACAGGTAGAAAGTTTGGGGCGCTGAGTGACACAAGGCGCCTAGGTTTAGTTAAAAAGCAGTTAATCTTTATGCGAGCATATAAATAACCGTTTAAAATCAATGTGTTGTTTTGTTTATTCTGTCCGTGTCACTCCCTTGTTTGTCCGGTCAAATGGTTTTTATGGGCGTTAATGACTGGTTAAATTGTCTGTATTACCGATCTTGCTCTTAAAAACTTAACGTTAACTCTGCGCTTTATCTTCGCGCTAGAATGCTTGGCTTATGTAGAGGTGTTTTAAAACACCCGCCTCAAGAGTAACTAAGCCTAGGTCATTACCCCGTGATAGAACCTGAAGAACTCAGAGCCCTCAGCATACGTATCATTAAAAGTGGTGAGCTAGGCCGCTCGCGAACCTACGCTGCCATTTTGGAGTATCTGGTTGAGTGTGCGGTCAACAATAGCACTCCCAAAGAAGTGGCGATTGCCATAGATGTGCTCGGGCGCGGACCCGATTTTGATGTGGGCAAAGATTCAATTGTTCGCGTACATATCTACCATCTGCGCGGCAAGCTTGCGACATATTTTGCGCGCCATGGAGTTAATGAAAAATATTGTATTGATATCCCTAAAGGGCAATACCTGTTGGTGACCAAGGAAAATGTTAGTCAGGATGAACCAGTGATTGAGCAGGCCCAGCTCAGTGTCACTGGACGGCAGTTACAGAGGCGTTCTTACACACCTTGGTTGGCCGGATTTGCCCTCATCATGTTGCTGCTCAACTTCTTCAATAACAATGCTGAGCAGCCAGCAGCGGCGCTCATAAATCCTTACGCAGACCAGGTACTCTGGCAACCCTTGCTGGACGATGAACTGCCGGTACTAATTCTGATTGGTGACTACTACATCATGGGGGAGATGGACGCTACAGGAAACGTCAGCAGGATGGTGCGCGAGTTCGATATAAATTCTAGCCAGGAATTACGCGCGATGCAGGAAATCGGTAAAAACGCTTCTTATATGAATTTGGATCTGGGTTATACCCCAACCAGCACGCCCACCGCACTGTTACAAGTGCTGCGGATATTTGGGGGAGACACCAACAGAGTTAGTATCAAAATGATGTCAGATTTCACCACCGAAGATTTAGTAGGCCGTCACGTTATTTATTTGGGGTATTTAAGCGGCATGCAAAAGTTGAATGATCTGATGTTTGCAGCATCAGGTCTGGCCATTGGGATTACCTACGATGAACTGATAAACCTCAACGACAATTTGGTTTATACCAATAGCTCAGGGTTATCAGTAGGAGAAAACAGTTTTCGGGACTATGGCATGTTGTCGACGTTTCCAGCGCCAGGCGGTAATCAGTTTGTATTTCTTGCCGGTATGCGGGATGAGGGTTTGATCAATCTTGCCGAGGAAGTAACCGATCTCACCAAGCTGAAAGTATTGAATGATTCGGTAACCGAAAATGGCAGCGCCAAACCGGGTCAGGCGTTTGAAGCCTTATATGAAGTATTAGGATTTGATAACACAAACTTCGATGCCAAACTGGTTTATAGCCAGGCTTTGGATACTACAGTGTTGTGGGAAGCCCGTTTGATAGGGGAGTTCTAAGTAAAAATGCGGGCGCAGCATCAGGCTGCGCCCATGTATAAGTATCAGTCAAAGCAGATTACTTGGAGCCAACAACCAACAATTGGATGGTGGCACTTACTTCGCTGCCCAGAGCAAGTGCAACTTGAAACTCACCGATTTCACGCAAGGCACCACCAGGTAGCAACACTTCGCTTTTCTCTACCGGCTGACCGGCAAGAGTGATGGCATCAGCAATATCGCGGGTTCCGACCGAACCAAACAATTTACCTTCTTCACCAGCATTTGCTTCGATGGTTATGCGCAGGCCATTAAGTTTGGTAGCACGCGCTTGTGCGGCAACCAATTTAGTTGCGGCAACTGCCAGCAACTCAACTTTACGAGCTTCGAAATTAGCCAGGTTTTCCTTGGTGGCCGGAATAGCCTTGGCATAAGGGAACAAATAATTGCGGGCGTAACCAGACTTAACGTTAGCTTTGTCGCCTACGTTGCCCATGCGGCCTACTTTTTCCAGCAAGATAACTTCCATTGCAAACCTCGTTAATATCTTTTGTTTAATCTTTGGTTAATTTATTGAGACGCAAACGAATATCGATCGCGCCATCTGCAAAGCCCAGCATGATTATTACCGGTGGCATCAGCAACAACACCAGGTAGGCCATCACCAGCCAACTCTTACCCAACTTACGATTGGCAACCACACTGTGGATTACTGCCAGCCCGGTGAGCATGGGTACCATACAAAAAATCGGTAGCCAATCTGCAAGCGGTTGCAGGCCATACCAACTGGCGAGTAACAAGCTCAGCAACACCAGCAAGATGCCTGGGGCAATCCGCAGGTTGTGAAACTCCTGTTGAAATCCACCAGGGTTATACAACCTAGCCTGCCATGCTCTTGCCAACAACAAGCTGCTGACCAGCATCAGCATGTGATAAGCACCGTAAAAACTCATTAACAATGCAACCACTTCGGTAGGAGTAGCTGCGGTCATCTGGCCATCTTGCGGTAATTGCAAGATTTGGCCATTCGCCATCAATTCACCGACGGCTGTTTCAATTTTTGTTACATAACCCGTTTGAACTACTAGGCTTATTTGCAGGATCAATCCCAGCACCGTGGTAACCAACAATGCTTTCGACCAAGATCCAGTGGCGCGCAAAACATTAGCCAACAAAGCCACACCTAACAGAACAAACACGTAGCTGGTATCGCCGGTTAACCATTGCAATCCTGCCGGTAGCAGAGCCCAAAGTAGTACCAGTAATCCTTCCTGCAAACCTTTGCGTAACACTACCAATGCCACAACTGCAGCGCTGAGCAGGTAAAACAAAGGCACCAATCCAAACAACACCGCTACAGTAATTGCTTGGCGGCGACCAGTCATTGCATATTCGGCTAAGCCGCGCATGTAATTTCCGGTAGGGCCTTAAATTTGTTCTTAAGCTTCGTGTGAATCAGTGTACGGAATCAACGCCAGAAAACGTGCCTGTTTAATGGCAGTTGCCAACTGACGCTGATAACGTGCTTTGGTGCCGGTAATACGACTGGGCACAATTTTTCCAGTTTCAGAAACGTTGGCTTTCAGTGTTTCTAGATCTTTGTAATCGATTTCGGTAATGCCTTCTGCGGTGAAGCGGCAGTATTTACGGCGTCGGAAGAAACGCGCCATGATGAATCTCCTGTAACTTTATACTTATATAACTGGGAAACGGTATCTGTGCAGTAGCGATGCCTTTTAGTTGGCGTCTGCTGCTTCAGCCTCGTCGTCACTTTCTTCGCCTTCAAATTCGCCGGTTGTCGCTTCTTCGGCGCGCATACGCTGAGTGGTACGGGCTTTGCGCTCACGATTCTCGTTTTCAAACTTCTGAATGGGCGACATTTCGGTCACTGCGGAATTACGTTTGATTACGAGATTACGGATGATGGCGTCGTTGTAACGGAATATAGAGGTGATTTCGTCCAGTACTGCCTGACCACATTCGATATTCATCAGAACGTAGTGGGCTTTGTGGATTTTATTGATCGGGTAAGACAGTTGACGTCGACCCCAGTCTTCCAAACGGTGCACTGCACCTCCAGAATCTTTGATCATTTTGGTATAACGTTCGATCATCCCACCAACTTGTTCAGATTGGTCAGGATGCACCATAAAGATTATTTCATAGTGGCGCATTGAAGCTCCTCACGGGTTAATGTCTTCCAAAAAACCCAGGGGCTTTAGGTAAGACAAGGAGTTATGTAGTAGACAAATTGCCCTTCTTGTTGAAAGTCGGGTAAAAAGTCAGGTACAGAAAAAGAGGCGGCATTCTATTGAGAATGCCATATGGAAGCAACCCTAGAATGATTTCTTCACTTCTGCGATAAATTGTATACCACTTCCACCGGGTATCTTGTCATTGATCGGATAGGCTAGGTCGAGGTGTACGATCTGGCCGGATTCAGACCTGCTGGGGGCCAACCGCAAACCCACTCCAATATTCTGATATATGTTCTGCATCAAGGGATTAGAGTTGCCAAATACGCGCCCCGCGTCATAGAAAACAGCAAATCCTAGCCGCACCAACTGCAAAAAATGATAATCGGTGAACACCCGTTCTTCAGCGGTAAATTTCAACGCAGTGTTGCCATTGAGGAAATGGTTATCGAAACCACGTAAACCGCTGCTGCCCCCCAAATCTACCTGACGACCATTATTGAGATTAATCGAATGGTTGGCTGAAAGGCTTAAGAACAGGCTGCGTCTATCGGTTTGGCCGCGATTCAAATTAAGCTCCAGATGCATCACTGTATCTTGCCAGGAACCTGAATGCTGATCCCGCCTGCCATCCCAGTTGGTCGCCACTTGTAATAAAAGTTTGGGCCGGTAGAGCAGCGTATCGGTGTATTCTCCTTTAACGATCAGGCTGTTGTCGCTGCCGGGTGCAAAGCCAACAATGACGCGTAGATGATGACCGATATGTAAATCCTCGGTGCGTTTAATCTGACCAATGTTATAGCCTTCGACGTAACTGTCTTCAATGGCTTCGAACTGCGTAAAAGGGTAGCGTAAATCCAAGTTTAGACCCAAGGCTGTTGGTGCGGGCAGTGCAAAAATATTTTGGTACTGATGCTCTTCAACATGCAGGCCAAAACTGAAACGTTTTATGCTGGCGCCTTGTCGACCAGTGGAAAATCCATATTGGATATCAGTGTTGCGAGTGTTGTGCTGCAACTGGGAAACCTGTTCACCAAACTGATATTGGGTAAGCACCTCGCTGGTGGATTCATAATTAAAACTCCAGGCGCGCTTATTCTCCAAAGCAAAAAACGGCAAACCTGTTTGCAAATAATAATGATGACCATCAGAGTTTTTAGCATATTCCGCGTTGATTTCGATACGAGAGCCACGGATATTCGGATTTTTGAAGGCGAGCAAAGCAGAATTGCGTTCCTGATCTTTTTTAACCTTGAAGGCAAGAGATTGTCCGCTGCCCAGAATGTTGGAATCAGAAACACCAATACCGGTAGTGGAGTGTCCGCCAGCAGCCTTGTAGGTAATGTCTGGGCTAAGCGTCCACACCTCGCGTGTTACGACTTCCAAATCCACAGTATTGTCGCAATCCTGTAACACTCGAATTTTGGCGTCGCCCACATATTTGCGCTCGCGCAAGATTCGTTCACTCTCAGCCAGCAAACTTGAGTTCACAGGCATGTTGGCTGTGAATAATACTTGTTCTGCAATTATATGGGGTTGAGTTACGTAATGAATGGCATTGGCCCAGCGGTACAAAAGTCGGTTTTCTGCTGGATTAGATTCGTCAAAGATAGGCAAGGTGTTGATGGTGATCGATCTGACGCGGTGTGGCGCATCATCAATGTTATACACGTTCGTGTTGCCCCAACGGGCAAGGCTGTCAGTAAAATCAAACGCGGCAGTGGCGGGTTGATTTATCTGTGTACACAAAAATTCTTGTTGGGCGTTAGCACAAGCACAATAAAGTAACATGCTGCAAACAAGCAGAGAGCGCTTTCGGAGCCGGAAGATTCTGTGCACAGACAACCCTCGAAATGACAAGGTAGTGACCTTAAGATTATTCTACTCAGGTCAAGGTAGATCACCGTGAAGTATTAAATTGCTCTCTTAACTTTCTCTCTTAACTTTCTCTCTCAACTTTCTCTCTCAACTTTCTCTCTCAACTTGCCACCTCAAAGACGACGCTGCCGCACCGCTTCAAACAGACACACACCAGCCGAGACTGACACATTCAAACTGCTAATTTCGCCTGCCATCGGAATTGCAAATAATACGTCACACTGTTCCCGAGTTAGGCGCCGCATGCCTGCACCTTCCGATCCCATAACCAAGGCCAATGGTCCACGCAGATCACTTTTGTAAATGCTTTGGGTGGCTTCTCCCGCCGCGCCGAGCACCCAAATGCCACTTTCCTGCAAGAATTTAAGGGTGCGCACCAGGTTGGTAACGGCGATAAAGGGTAGGCTTTCGGCCGCGCCACACGCTACCTTACGCACTACGGGCGTCATCAATGCTGATTTGTCTTTCGGGACGATCACAGCATCTACTCCTGCTGCCTCGGCCGAACGAATACAGGCGCCCAGATTGTGTGGATCTGTCACACCATCTAGCACTAGCAAAAACGGCGGATGCTCCAGCCCTGCCAATAATTGTTTGAGAAACCCTTCACTGCGTTCCAGTTGCAGGGGTTTGCACTCGGCCAGCACTCCTTGATGGACACCTTCTACTTTTTGATCTAGTTCGGCGCGACTCAGTGCAGTTACTGGTATTGTCAAACGAGTTGCACGGGTAAGCACAGCCTCTATTCGTTCATCGTTACGACCCTGCAACACATAAAGGTGGATTATGCTGTCGTGGTTGTGCTTAAGCAGTGCTTCCACTGCGTGTAAACCATAGGCCCAATCGGTATCGCTCATGCTGTTAATTATCTCGTCTTACTATTGGATCTATAAACTTATTGCCGCTTGACTATTTGCGCTTGCGTTTACGCTTGCCAGCCGTTTTTTTCTCATCGGGTTTGTTTTTTTTGTGATCTTTGTCGGTAGCGCTTTTTTTCTTTTTGGTCGAACTGCGGCTGTGCTTGGGTAATGCCTGCCCCGGACCTGCTGCTGCGGGCTTGCCAACCAGTTGTAATTCTATTTTACGATCATCTAAATCTACACGCGAAACCACTACGTTAATTTGATCGCCCAAACGGAAGCACGAACCACTGCGCTCGCCGGTCAGGGTGTGGGCTATCACATCGAAATGATAATAGTCGTTGGTCAATGCCGTGACATGTACCAGCCCTTCTACATACACATCAGTAAGCTCTACAAACAAACCAAAATTGGTGACCTTGGTAACAATGCCTGCAAATTCTTCGCCGATACGATCCTGCATGTATTGACACTTGAGCCAGTTGACAACATCCCAGGTCGCTGCATCGGCTCTACGTTCTGTTTGCGACAGCAAATGTCCAAGCGCTTCCAAATCAGAAAGTGTGTAGGGGTAAATTTCTTGTCGTGCCTGCGCATGGGCATGGTCTGATTTGCGCACGCCATCAATTTGTTTGGAATTGTTAATCAGCTTGCGAATGGCGCGATGGATCAGCAAGTCGGGGTAACGCCGAATTGGCGATGTGAAGTGTGTATAAGCGTCAAATCCCAAACCGAAATGACCCAGATTTACCGGTTGATACACAGCCTGCATCAGGGAACGGATGACCATGGTTTGTAATAAGTTGCGGTCTGGTCTGTCTTTCAAGCGACTTAGAATTTTTTGATAATCTTGTGGTGTGGGTTTGGCTTTGCGCGACAGGCCGATACCGATGCCACGCAGAAAATCGTACAAATTATCCAGGCGGTCCGGATTGGGGCCTTCATGTACTCGATAGAGTGCGGGTAGTTTGGCTTTTTGCAACAGCTCAGCAGTTGCGACATTGGCGCAGAGCATGCATTCTTCAATCAAGCGGTGTGCATCGTTGCGTTCTACCGGAATGATTTCTTTGATGCGGCGCTCAGCGGAAAAAATAATACGCGTTTCGGTGGTTTCAAAATCCAACGCGCCACGTTTAGCTCGCGCCTGCAGCAAGTGTTTATACAACACATACAAGTTATCTAGGTGGGGCAACAGTGCGGTGTGTTTCGCACTGATGTGTTGTTGTATTGCTATTTCAACATCAGTGTTAGGCGCTTGCACAATGGCAGCCACTTCAGTGTAAGTCAGTCGAGCTTGTGAATGTATTATGCTTTCATAAAAACAATAACTGACCATGATTCCTGTCTGATCAATTTCCATTTCACAGACCATCACCAGCCGATCTTCTCTCGGCTTGAGTGAGCACAAACCATTAGAAAGATGCTCGGGCAACATCGGGATAACATGGCCAGGAAAATACACCGAATTGCCGCGTAACTGTGCTTCGGCATCAAGGGCGCTGCCTACAGCCACATAATGTGATACATCGGCAATCGCAACATACAAGATAAAACCTTTATCGTTGGTGCGCTGACAGCACACAGCATCGTCAAAATCTTTGGCATCTTCGCCATCAATGGTAACGAAGGGGAGCTTACGTAAATCCACTCTGCCCGATTCAAGATCGCCTTCAACGCGCGAGGGAAAACGCTTGATTTCGGCAGTGACCGCCGCGGGCCATTCATGCGGAATGTCATGCACTCGCAGTGCCACTTCTATTTCCATGCCGGGTTTGCTGACATCGCCCAACACTTCCACTACTTCGCCTGTTGCCTTGTGATGGTCGTGGGGAAACTGAGTAATCTGCACAACTACAAAATCACCATCGTTGGCTTTTTTGTGTTTTTTGGGTGTGATCAAAATTTCCTGAGTAATACGTTTGCTGTGCGGAATTACAATGCCAACACCTGACTCGGAATAAAAACGGCCAACAAATTGGCTGGTCTTGCGTTCCAGCACTTCTACAATCCGGCCTTCGCGCCGCCCGCGTTTATCTGTGCCAGACACTTTGGCCAACACAGTGTCGCCATCAAACACATTGCGCATTTGCTGCGGGCCCAGATAAAGATCGCCCGAACCATCTGCTACGGTAACAAAACCATAACCTTCCTTGTTGCCTACTACATGGCCTTTGATCAAATCCATTTTGTTTACTAAACCAAACACACCACGCCGATTACTTATTAACTGCCCGTCTCGTGTCATCGCGCCAAGCCGGCGTAACAGCGCATCCTGCGCCACTTCATCAACCAGTAACAATTCGGCGCACAGATCGATATGCGAAATCGGTTCGCCCCGTTTTTCTAACTGCTCAATGATGAACTCGCGACTAGGGATGGGCTTTCCATAACGCTCGGCTTCACGGTTGGCAAAGCGATCGAAATTGGGTTCTACAGGGGGCTTAGATTTGGGCATTTTGTGGGCAAAAAACGAAGAATAGGGTGTCAGTATACACGGCTTCAGAATTGACAAGCATAGCCTCTGTGGGTAGAGTGCCGCCTCTGTTTTCGTCCCCTGAGCCCAGGTGGTGAAATTGGTATACACGCTAGCTTCAGGTGCTAGTGGCCGCAAGGCCGTGGAGGTTCAAGTCCTCTCCTGGGCACCAAATTCTAGTTTTATAACATTAATTTGTGTGGGTGTTGGCTGTGTAGAAAGTAGGAAGTGTTAAGTGTTAAGTGTTAAGTGTTAAGTGTTAAGTGTTAAGTGTTAAGTGCGAGAGAATACCCCTGAGTAATTCTTTAGTTTGCACGGGGTTAGTTTGAGGCGCAGTATTTTATGAAGCTGTCAGCGTCCAGAACTTTCCAGTTTAGTGACCTTTCCTGTCACTACTTTGATGATGAACCGAAAGGCACCTGCGAACTTCGATAATACTATCCATGTAATACACTCCAGAAACCCTTGGCTAAAACACCGGAGGATGACACACGGAGGTGGAAACTCTTGGACGCTGTTTCCACCCCTAATCTGGAAAGTTGTGCTGATTAACAGCTCAGGCCCCCGCTGGTAGAGGCACATCAGAAGCATCAATCTACGAATGTTGGACCTTGGCAGCTCGCTGGCATATAGGGGCTAGGATTTTCGGCTGCATCCTCTGATCTACAGTACCAGGTAAGAGACCCGTTAGCTTCTAAAGTAGGGGTCAAATAAATACTGAGCTGCTCACCTTCAGGTAAACCCAATGCCTCCGCGTTACCTTCAATAAAAATCACTCCATCAAAGTATAATAAAGCTCTAGCGACCATACCAGTAGTTATATCAGGGATATCGACAGGGGTTCCCCCCCCTCCTTCTACCCCGTTATAGTAGGGGTTGGGAAGACTGCCATTAAGAATGACATATTCGGTAACCATTTGTTTGCCCACAGATGCGGCCAAGATCAGTTCAGACGCTTTGGCGCGAATCGTATAATTTTGATAAGCAGGCAGTGCTACTGCTGCCAGAATACCGATAAT
>CAIMTR010000389.1 GCA_903844415.1 uncultured Gammaproteobacteria bacterium | reverse complement strand
ACCATAAGCACCACTACCGTTCAAAAACAACAACTGCATGCCCAACTCCTGACCACGCTCACCACTGAGTTCCACAATGATGGCTTCGACCAATACTTGGGCACGACGAATATCCAGTCGAGCTATAACATTGCGCAGTGACTGCAACACATCAGCATCAGCAGTGATGATTAGTGCGTTGGTCGCCGGGTCCGCTTCGATACTGTTTATAGCAGCTGGAACTGCAGTTTCACCTTCAGTTGCTAGTGTTGCATTGCGCACAATGCCACTCAGTAAGGGCGCTAGTTCTTCAGCACGCGCGTACTGCAAATAAATGACGTTTACTTTGCCATCCTGGGTGAGTGGGCTGTCGAGTTGTTTCAATAATGGTAACAAGCGTTGAATCTGTACTTGATCACCACTTAGCAAAACACTGTTGGTGCGCGCATCCGCTACGATCTGCATAGGATTTGTAGTGGGAATATCACCATCGCCGCGTAATTGTTGCAGCATGGTGACCACTTCGGTCGCCGACGCATTTTGCAGTACCACCACCTCGGTCTGTTTGAGCGAAGAGGTATCAATAAACTCGACCATGGTGCGTATACGCTCGATGTTGGCAGCCGTGTCGGTAATGATGATGGAATTGCTGGCAGCATAGGCCGTCATTTGCGCTTCCTGAGCAGCGAGCGGCCGCAAAATTGGCACAAGTTGTTCTGCTGCCACATTGCTAACTTGAATCACTTGAGTAATGACCCCACTGCTAATGCCCGCGCGTTCATTTAAGTTCACTGGAACTGGCTCAGCACTGACCCCCTGCACTGGCACTATCCGCACCACGTTGCCGGACTCTACAGCCGCAAAGCCATGCACCTCGAGAATCGATAAAAATAACTCGTATAACTCAACACTGTTGACCGGATCGCTGGATATAACCTGCACTGTGCCGCGCACGTTGGGATCTATAATGAAAGTTTTACCGGTGGCATCAGCAACAAACCGGATCAACTCTTCGATTTCGCTATCACGAAAATTAACCGTCCAGCTTTCTGCTGCCTGCTCTGCTGCTGGTGCTGGTGCTGGTGCAATAATAGTGGGAACTTGCGCATATAACGCAAAACTGCCCAACAAGCCGACTCCAACAAAAAGTCTGTAAATTGTAAGCAGCCAAAACTGACGTGTAATAATAGAAATCAAACGAATATTCCGCTGTAATTATTGTAAATATTTCGGCTCAAGGTGCACCGTCCAGTGCAATTTGCAAGGTCAGAGGCTGTCCGTCGCGCAATAAGGAAAAAGACACGTCAGACGCATCATTCATCACGGCGTAAAGTTGCGGCAAATTGGCCATATCGTTAAGCGCAATTCCGTTTACGGAGGTCACTACATCATTTTCCTTGAAGCCTAACTGCACAAATTCTTTCAGCTTCACTCCAGGTCGTAACCGATAGCCCAATAATTGGCCATTGGCCTGCGCCGGAATCACTTGAATAATTTCAGCTAACTTAGCAGCCGCAACCGGCGGATTAGCATTTTGTGTTCGTAAGTTATTTATCACCTCACTAATCTCTATGCTAGGAGAGGTACTTACAGAATTGGTGCTGACTAACGGGACAAGCTGTGTCGTTATAGTGGCTGGTTGGAGCTGATTATTACCAGCAAGATTTGCTTTCCCACTGGTATTGGCAGTTATATTTGAAACTTTTATTTTGCTGGAATCGTATAACCACAGCGATTCTGCCGCGCCGTTATTACTGATAATTACATGATCACGGTAAATATTCTGAAGCAACACTCGGCTGCCTACCGGCAAGGTTTCTCCCACTTTGTAGGAGCCTTGTTGCGCCGCGCTGACAATGATCGCCACGCTGTTGCCTAGCTCTGAAGCCAGCATGATTCCTTCTAGCGTCAGATTAAGCGCTGTTTGATCGGCACTTTCCTGCAGCGTATTCCCCTCTACTGATGCAACACTCGACGCTGGAGCGAACAGATGTAGCGCCTGAACCCTCGCCAAATCCACTCTCGGCTCCTGCGCACTTTTTGTTTGCTCTTGTAGTAGGTAAGGTGAAAGCCCTTCATCATTCAACAACACCAAACCGGCCCATAAGATTCTGCCCGCTATAGCCAGTCCCAATAGCAAAACCAAGGTCGCGCCCAAAGTAAATTTGCCTGCCTGTAAGCTGGCCGGAGGGTAGAATTTATACTTGGAAGAAACTCTAAACACGGGACTCACAAGTTTTTAATCATCCACAAACGTAGTTAGAAGCTTACCACAAGCATTCCCAATTCTGTGTGCAAACATGGCTACCTAAGCATTTTCTCAAAACAGTAATCACAAGAATAATTCCTTGCACGACAACAGCTTACATAATAACCTCGGCATCATCGAGAGCAAACAACCAACTAACATCTCTATTGGATAATTCGGGAGCTGACCTATGCGTCTTAGTCGAAGAAGTCTTTTGCAAAATATTGGAGCTGGTCTGTTTGCAAGCTCATTAAACTCGACATTAACTGCTGCACAACCGCGCAAACTAGGGTTAATCTTTCCACCTGCCGGTCGCCAAGAACCAGAAGAAGGTTACGCCATGTACGGCTCGGCCATAGAATATCTAACCGAAAGTCTTGGACTGGCCACCATGACACCGGAAGGTTATGAAGCAGTCATCGATAAAATAGCACCTGCAGCTGCCAAACTAGTGGAACGAGGCGCAGAAGCCGTTGTGTTGATGGGAACATCGTTGAGTTTTTATAAAGGCGAAGAATTTAATCAGCGCCTTACCCAAACCTTACGCGAAACCACCGGCTTGCCAGTGACCACCATGAGCACTGCTATCATTGATGGATTACATGCAGTAGGTGCCAAACGTGTAGTAGCGGCCACCGCCTACAACGAAGAAGTGAACAGTCGGCTACGAGCATTTTTACTTGAACACGGTTTTGAAGTGCTGGCCATGCAAGGACTTGGCATTGAAGCAGTGGAAGATATTTTTAGCGTAACCCAACCCCAGCTTATTGAGTTTGGCGCACAGATAGCGGCATCAGTAACTGGTTCTGATTCAATTTTAGTTTCTTGCGGTGGCTTGCGCACGCTGGAGATATTACAACCCCTAGAAGGACGCACTGGTCTGCCTGCTGTTTCCAGCACCCCCCACGCATTGTTTGCAGGAGCCAAACTGCTGGGCATGAGCGGCGTGGCTCTGGGTTACGGGCGTTTGCTGGCAGGCTAACCCTAGAGCGAATTTGAAATTAGACTGTACCCACCGCCGTTATGGTCTGTGCACATTGGTCTGTGCGTAGACTAACGGCGGTGGGTACATAGTTTAGCTGCCGTAAAGACTAAACTGTGTGCCGTCGGCGAACGTCACCTTTTCGAGCCGGATAATTTTTTGACCGTCTCTGAATTGATAACCGACACCAGTGATCACGTCGCCAGGGTTGACTGTCGTTTTCGTCCAACCTTTAGCCTCCATGCGGTTGATCGCGGGACCTCCTATCTGCCAGACCTCCGTTTCCCCGTTACTTGTCGAAACCATCAGCGAGATCATCGGGTGAGGGTTCTCCCACATGAACTCGATTACAGTCCCTTGTACGGTAACAAGATTGTCCATATCTACTGGCCAAGAATGATGGGCCAGTACGGGAACCGCACCGCCGACCAGAGCGAAAATGAGGATCAATGCAAAAGATGTAAGCTTCATTTGGGTCTCCTTAAAATTGATGTGGGATTAAGCGTCGATTTTCGACTTCCTCCATTTTGTGAACCTGTGCTAGTTCAATTTGTTGTTCTTTTTGT
>CAIMTR010000388.1 GCA_903844415.1 uncultured Gammaproteobacteria bacterium | reverse complement strand
GTCGTAACCACACCTTGAGTGAAATTCATATTGCCGCTAATGCTGTCAAAGGCAAATCCACTTTGAAACAAGTCCGAAAAGTCCAGCTGTAATCGTCGAATCAACGAATCAAAATTGAGCGCACCAAACAACTTGCTCGAACCGGCTTCAATATCCACAAATCCACCGTTGCTAATATCCATCTGCAACTGACCACTGGCATGCGCTAAAGAAAAAGCCACCGGCGATCCGTTCCATTGCAGATTACCTGCAAAACGCGCACTTTCACTTTCTACGTTGGCATCATTGCCCCAGGCAGGCAATACTTCCGCCAGATTACCTGCGGCAAACAACCCATTGAAGCTGCTGGTATGTTTACCAGCGGAATATAGCCAATCTATATTGGCTCCTCCGGTTTCTGCCAGATCGGAAATATGCGCATCTGCTGCGCTCATCTTGAAATTGGATACATTAGCCCCCCCACGATTGGGATTTAAAACAAATGAAAAGGCCCCCAAATTGTATTCCCCTACGCTGAGCTCTGCGGTAGCGAAGTCCATAGCCGGCAAATTGGCAGGATTGACCGCCTCTAATAAATCCTCCTCAGCAGCAATGGACTCCGCTGTGGCGGCTGTGTTTTCGACGGGTAGTTCCTGGCGAGGTGGAAAGCGCAAATAATCTAGATTCACCAACCAAGGCAATGAAATATCGTCTGGGATGGTAAAATTGCCTGCGATGAGGGTGTTTTGACCAAAAATCGACCATGCAGAATTAATGTGCTGAATTTGCATATTTATGGTAGGGAACTGCGACCCAAAAATAAAAAGCTCGCCCACGTTTACATCGATCAAACGTAGATAATCAGACATTGACCGCGAACCTTCTAGTCCTTGATTAAAAATATCAGCTACTGACTCCCACTCTTCATATTCAAATCGCTCCAGATCACCATTAATCAACAGACCTGGTGCATCCGCATCAGCCTGGCGAATAGTGAAATTGCGATTACGATCACCAAAATAGAGCTGACCACGCTGTATACCATCGGTATCAAGTACCATTTCTCCCGACAAAATATCGCCATATCGGGCTGTCATGGTTGTAGTTGTGTCAGCAAAGGCGAGACTGAGTTCCATACCCCTCGCCGCTCCCATGCTTTTTTCCATAGGCGCTGGCAACAAGCTCATCACTCCCAGCAGATCTGTATCAATATCCAATCGTGAACGAGTGCCATCACTCAAAGGATTGGCTGGAATACTCAGCCTGGCATTGTAGTCAAAAGCACCGGGCGTAAAATCGAGTAGCGTACGTACAAAACCACTTTGATTTGGCCATTGCTGTAGTGCTTGTGTACTGGCTCGCCCCTGACTACTGATTACAATTTCGCGTCCAGCTCCGCTATCTGCCATTGTGGTGATTCCCGCCGTTACAGGGTAATCAAACAAACGCGCATCCAGCGCAGTGGCATTAAGTCCATCGATGCTGTTGTAAGTCACCGTACCGTTTATATCAGTGAAAGTCAGACCATAATCTTTAATCTGAAGTTCGCTGTCAGTGCTAACAACATTAATAGAAACAACGTCAGCTGCTTGGTTTGCGCCCAAGGGAATGTTGAGATTTAAGGCGACATCCACTGCGCCGGTGGCTTGCCAGTTGTCAAGAAAATCGCCAATGGTGGTATGTACTGGCGTGGTACGCAGAAACTCGAGACCCACTGCAGTTGTTGATTTAGCTATTCCATCGACTACCAGTAAGGCTCCTCCTACAGCTTGTGGACGCACTGTTGCGGTCGCAGGCAACAGATCGATGCCGGAAATTTGAGCAGTTGTAGTGCTAACATCGACTAGCGCATCACGCACTTCAACATGGCCACTTATAGCATCAAGAGCTGGCCAATCTGGCAAAAATTTAAGCTGGCCATTGTTGATGTTGTACCAGGATGCAGATGTTTTTGCGGCGCCTGGGGCTCCGCTCAATGTTGACGTACGCAAAATGAACCCATTGTTACTGAGTTGACCCGCCAACAAGGCGGTGTCCAACCAACTCATCGTTTCTTTTAGATCAGGCATGGTGGGCAAATAGGCAGAACGAGTGGCTAGATCCATGCTCTGCATGCCAACTAGCAGACTCAGATCAGATTCTAGTCCATTGCGGCTATTTACCGTGTTATACAAATCGAACTGAAGTCTGCCCCGTAAAAAGGGATTTTCCAGATCAATGATGCTGCTCTGTACGCGTAAATCACGATCTTTTAACTGCCAATTCACC
>CAIMTR010000387.1 GCA_903844415.1 uncultured Gammaproteobacteria bacterium | reverse complement strand
TCTCTACCTTAAGTGCAAGATAGTAGGCGAGTCCAGCAACCAAGCAGGGCAGGAAACGGAAAGGTACATCCATAGTCCTAGTGCCGCCACCTGCGTCATCAATACGGCGCATACGCCAGTAAACGAATTGGTAGGTTTGTGATCCATCTGGAGTCGGCCAAACAGTTACGGATGGCAAGTTTTGTGAGTAAACAGCGGCGGCGGTTGAGTGCGCCACTGCAGTTGTATTATTTTGGCCACGGAAACAGTTCATTAACTGATTACCGCTTATATAACCGTACTGCACTGTCTCGCTTTCAATCAGAACAAAACCGTTTGTAGGTAATCCAACAGTAGAAGTCAGCGTAATTGTAGTAGCAGTAGCTGAAATTCCACCATTTAATGTAGTCCCTACAGACGATGTTTGACCATCTAAACGCTGAAACCACACCTGAATTGGGCGCGCCTGTTGCATTTTATTGGGGATAGTTGCATAGGTAGAAACACTAATACGGGTAATCGTTAGGTCTGACTGCGTAGAAGAGTTACCCGCGCCCGTACGAATAACATGTTCCAGCAAATCTACTGTGTCGTCTGGCAGCGCGTAAGTTGCCAAACCCTGAGTGAAGGTAAGCGTACCCTGCTCAAACGTCCACATGTTAATGCCACGGTTTGCCCAGTCTGCAAAAAGAAGATTCAAACTTCGTCTTGCAGTACGTAGGTCGTATCCCGTGCGAAGTTCAGAGCCCGCACGCTCAAACGCTTCCTCAACGATCTCCGTGAGGTCAAGATTAAACGCTGCAACTCCAGATGTGGTCATTTTTTAGCCGTCTTTGCGGAGTTAATGAAATCTTGGGCCGTAGGAGCGCCCTTTTGCCCGGGTTTACGCATCTTTTCACCGCGTTTGCGTTTGGCGTTAATGTTGGCATAAAGGCCAACAGGCCCACCTTCAGCATACTGTGTGAAGTCAGTGTCATCCCGACGAGCTTTACGCTTGCCCTTGGGCATTTTGCTTGGGCGGATATCGCCCATTCCTCGGGATGCCATCATAACTATCTCCTTAGCACATAGTGCCGCGAGTTTTACCACGAACAGCAATACCATCAGCACGGCTGGAAGCTGAACCGCCGGAAGCCATCTTTGTCATACCGCCTTTTTTCTTACCTACGATTTTGTCGTACTCTGCGCCAGCCTCGGTTGAAGCTTTAGTGTCGGCAACCTCTGCCTTGGCCGCTTCCATCTTTGCACGAGTCTCGGGGTAGATAACTTCGTCCAAAGACTCAGGCGTGCGACGAGGCTTGTATTTTTTAGCTGCTGCTGGTGTCATTGGCATAATATTTCCTTAACAGGCTTTGCCGCCCATGTTCATCTTAATCATCGTGCCTTTGGTTTTGCCTTTAGTAGCAATACCATTAGCGGAAGCGCGGAATGTACCACCTTTAGCCAGCTTCAAGGATGTACCCTTGCCGCCTTTATGCTCTTGAGCGTCGTGTTGTTTGAAGGCTTTCTTAATCATGGCTTTGTCTTGTGCTTTATCAGACATACCGCCTTCAGCCATGCCACCTTTTTTCATGCCCATCATTTGCATGCGATCCATAGATTCTTCTTTTTTAGAACCCTCGCGCATGCCTTTTTCCATGTCTTTGCCTGATTTCTCAAACATTTTCATTTTCATTTTTGTAGTCATACCGCCCTCTTTCATGATTGACATCTTCCCATGAAGTGTCTTGGGTTTGTTAATCTTTTGAAGATCGGGGCGGGCCATCCCACCAGAGCCAAACTTCTTGCCTTTATCCGCTTCGTCAAAGTCTTTCCCAACGCTTTGCGGAATTCCTACCTTTTTGGCAAACGCTGGGTTGTGCGCTATTGCTGCCATAAAGTTGTGTTGTTTTTTAGAACTACTCGGCATCTTTTTTCCTTCGAATTATTTCAGCAAAGGGTTTACCCGCAACCATTTCAACGATCCGCATGCCTGTCCACACAATCGTAAACAGTGCGGCAACCGCAGGAAGCAATTGCATTACCGTACCAATAGCCGTAACAGCGGCTACACCGTCTGCTACGTTCTTTAAGGTTTCAACGTTTTCTTGGTTCATACCATACGCCCTTTTGTCTTGCCCTTGGTGGCACAGCCATCAGCCGCAGTTACATAGC
>CAIMTR010000386.1 GCA_903844415.1 uncultured Gammaproteobacteria bacterium | reverse complement strand
CAGCCCTTCCAAGGTCAATGCCAAATCCGGGTCGGCGGCCATGGCCGCAGTGGCCTTCATTAATTGATATACTGTTGATCATGTGGCGGCTGCCAGACCTATAAATCCCTTGGCCAGGGCTGAACTTCTCTTGGCCACTTCTGCTCCAGACAAGTTCCTAGCATACTCTACATCGCCGCCTGCTTGAATAATTTCAAGATAGTCTGCACGTACTTGCATTTCATCTTTGGCAGAAAAACCAAGACCTCTTAGACTGTCTGAGCCTTCTCTTGCGGCCGCAGCCATTTCAATAAATCTAGTTTGGCCTAATTTTGAACCTTGTCCGAATCTAGCCAACGTTGAACTGTTGCTTTTAACAACATCGGCTAGATCTTCCATGGATATACTGGCACTAATGGCCATGCTTTGCATGCCGGACAACGAGTTGGCAAATCGCATGCCTTGTTTGCTGAGGTCACCTTGTATTGCGGCTGCTTTCATAAAGGCGCCAAGACTGGCGCTGGCCACAGTTAAGAAAGTTGTTACTAAAAACCCGCCAGCGGCCACCAGACCGTTAAACACAGTGGACACTACTTTGCCCACTGTGCCCAACATTGATCCTGCACCAGCCACATTCTGTGTCATGCTTTTCACTGCGTTGTTGGCAAAGCCCGCAGACGTGGCTAAACTATCTGCACCCTTGGCGGCATTGCCGGAACTGCGACTAAGATTATTGGTTTGTGCCGTTGCGTTGGCTGTTGCTCTGGTATTGGTTGCGGCTGCCGGGGCTGCCGCTGTTGGTGGTGCATTTATTGGTGCCTTGGCTGCCGCTTTGATTTCTTTACTGACATTGGTCAGCTGGTCTGTGAATGCCTTGAGTAATTTTGCGTGTGCGTCTTTGTTATTTTTAGTATGTTTGGTAATTTCAGCCAAGAGTTTTTTGGCGGTTTCTTCCTCAGCAGGATGGTCCAACCCGTTGATCTCGTAGTTGTTACCGTCTATGTTAATTGATATGGCCATTTTACCTCAGATATATACTAGTACGCATACTTGTATTTATGGATAGAAAAATGACCCAACAAATGAACCCCAACCCTTTAGCAAATTATTTTAGACAAGCCAAGCTCTACACTCCCTTGCCCAGCAGGGGTAGGTATTACGCTGATGGCGCCATCGAGTGGCCAGCCACAGGCGAAGTTGCAATTTTCCCCATGACTGCCAAAGACGAAATGGCCATGCGTACTCCGGATGCCTTGCTCAACGGACAAAGCACTGTTGATGTTATTAAAAGCTGTATCCCTGCTGTGAAAGAACCATGGGACATTCCCAGCATTGACATGGATTGCATTTTAATCAGCATTCGCATGGCCAGCTACGGCAACAAAATGTCTGTAGAACCCAAGTGCCCCAAATGCGCTACACAAAACGAATACGAACTGGATCTCACTAATATTTTAGCAAAAACCTTAGGTGCAGAATGGAACGATTTTGTACAAATTGACGAATTAAAATTTGGATTAAAGCCCTTGAGCTACAGACAAATTAATGCCAAATCATTGAGAACCTTTGAAGAACAAAAATTAATTTCTAATCTAGAACTTTCCGAAGACATGGATCAAGAAGTTAAAATGCAAAGATTCAACGAAAGTTTTAAGTTCTTAACTGAACTAACGTTAGAAACTGTGATAGATCAAGTGGAATACATCAGCTTGCCTGACGGAGTTGTGGTCACTGATAGAAATCACATCAACGAGTTTATTGCCAACGCTGACACCAATATCTACAGAGAAATTTCAGCAACCTTGTCCAACAACAAGTCACGCTATGATATTCCTCCCATGAAGATCGTCTGCGACAATGAAGAATGTAAACACGAGTTTGAACAGAACTTGGAGTTTGATGCAGTAAATTTTTTCGGGCTCAACTCTTAGTTCTCGACGGCGATGAAATTGAGAAGTTGAGCGAACGTAAGTTAACAGAGTGCGACGATATTAAAAAAGAACTATTCAAACTCATGTGGTACATGAGAGGTAGTATCAATCTTGATCAAGCAATGATGTTGACCTACGATGACCGCAAGCACATTGGTGAAATCATCGAGGAAAATCTCGAGACAACTAAGAAAACTGGCCTACCCTTTTATTGATTCGCTCAAAGCTTCACGTAGAATTTTTGAACTTCCCACACGAACATTGATGATGCCGTTGTAGTAATCATCTGTTTCCAAGACCCTACGTTCAAATTGTTCTCTAGCTTCTAAATAACTGGCCACGCCTCTACTGGGGCAGAGATGCAGTATTTCT
>CAIMTR010000385.1 GCA_903844415.1 uncultured Gammaproteobacteria bacterium | reverse complement strand
GTGAAACTGGCCGAACAGGCCGAGCCCGGCTATTACGCGCAAGACCACCAAGCCGATTTTGCCGATGACGTTACACTGTTTGATTGGATGAAACAGTGGACTAATGGCGACAACCAACTGGTGCGTGGATCGCTGGGACGCATGTTGTTTTCGGGTGATGACTCGACCAAATCAGTAAAAGTGATTTCGGGAGGTGAACGCGGTCGCATGCTGTTTGGCAAATTCAGCCTGATCAACCCAAACGTACTCTTCCTAGATGAGCCCACTAACCATCTGGACATGGAATCTATCGAGGCGTTGAACTTGGCTCTGGAAAATTTTCCAGGCACACAAATTTTCGTCAGTCATGACCGCGAATTTGTTTCTTCACTCGCCACCCGCATCATCGACATGAAGAGCACTGGCATCGTCGATTTCAAAGGCAACTACGAAGATTATTTGCGTAGCCAAGGCATCTTCTAGAACGATAAAAGAGATCGATGGGAATAACAAAGGGGATCAAATTAGTTTGCCCCTTTGATTTTTATTCTTTGATTTTAATTGCGAGCTGAATCGGGCAATTTAAATACATACAAAGCATTACCATGATTCGGATAACGAATCTGCGGCGTCAAAATTGACGGCACGATGCGCGGACTGCCGCCCCCCAACCCGGTAGACACTGCAATATATTGTTCTCCTGCCACACTAAAACTGACGGGATAACCCTGCACTGAAGTGCCCAGGCGGGTTTGCCACAGGATAGCGCCGTTGCGTACATCCATGGCGCGAAACATCCGATCCATGTCACCCACAAATAGCAAGTTGCCTGCCGTAGTCAACACGCTGGTCAGAAAGGATGCAGGTTGCTCAAACGACCATACTTCTTCCAATGTACGAACATCGAAGGCACCGAGCTTGCCAATCAAATTTTCTTTGCCTGGCATGGCAGACCAACGTCGATTGGCCGCAGCACCACCGCCGCCATCGACCATCTCCACCGTTTGAGCGCGCATTTCGACACAGCTTTGACTAAGAGGAATCACAATCACACCTGCGCCAGGGTGATAACTCATCGACTGCCAGTTATGACCGCCAGCAGTGGACGGACAGCCCTGCAACCATTCGCCAATACGTTGTTCGGCAATGTCGTTACGGTAGGTGGGTTTGCCGGTTTCTTTATCGAAACCAGTAAAAACATTTTGGAAAATAGTTTCCTTGTGACCAAGATACTGGCCAGTGGTGCGGTTGAGCTTCCATAAAATACCGTGTTTTCCGCTGGAAAAGACAAGTTTCTCGCCGTCCACATCAATCAGCATTCGCTCGAAAACTTCATCCATGTCGAAGGCTTCGCCGGGCACATGCTGGTAGTACCAGCGTAACTCACCTGTATCGGCATCAAGAGCAAGCGTTGAATTTGAATACAATGCTGCATCAAACACCGTAAGACCACGACTGACAGGCATCCATGGTTTTGGCTGGGAAACACCTATAAAAACAGTGTTGGTTTCTACGTCAAAACTCGGGGTTATCCAGGTATCGGTGCCAGAACGCAGCAAATTATCCAGTGTGCCCCAAGTGTCACCACCCGGTGTGCCTGCACTTGCCACTGTTTCAAATTTCCACAAAAATGAACCATCGTTGGCATCATAAGCACTGACAAAACATTTCTGCTGCCGGTAAGCGGTACACGAAGTCAGGCCAGTAAATATTTTGCCATTACCTACTATAGGCCCGCTTGAATTGCTGAAATCATCACCAATAAGTGTGTCCCACATCAACTCACCCGTTACGGCATTAAGGGCAACGATATGGCCAGCCGGTGTATTGACGATGAGTTTATCGTCGTAAATGGCAGTACCACGCATTGCACCTAGCCGCCCACCGAGGCTTTGTTCCCAGATCAGCTCGCCGGTGTCTGCTGTCAGTGCTTGCACTTTATTGCCCGGATTAAAGATGAACATGATGCCGTTGTAGACCAGTGGCGACAATTGATTGGTGGCCTCGCCACCCAATGACCACACCCACGCCAACTGCATACCTTTGACATTGTCGGTGGTGATTTCATCGAGTGGGCTATAGCTGTGGGCTTGATGATTACCCCGGATCATCATCCAGTTGGCGGGATCAGGATTGTTAAGCATGGCATCGGTAACCGGCACGAAATCGGGTACAGAACCCGCTACCGTTACTCCAGTTGGACCTTCAGCAGCAGGGGGCACTGGAGGCCCCGCCGCAGGCGTATCCACAACTGCGGCAGTAATGCTGTTGATTTGCTGCAAAGAAGTAGCGGTTAAGGCAACCGTACCTGTCACTCCCCCATTGCTAGACAAAATATAAGCCAGAAGATTGACATAGGTTTCCTCGGACAAGCCACCCGGTTTGGTGGGTGGCATGGCGGTGCGCATGGAATCCAATAATGAGGCAACAGTTTGCTCACTCCAACTGCTCATAAAACGCGGCCCACGCAAGGGCGCAATCGGTCCAGCGCCGGCCAAATCGGGTTGATGACATCCTACTGAACAATTGAGTTGATAGGCTGTCTGGCCTGCGGCTACCTGAGCTTCGGTAAAAGCTGGCGTAACACTTTGGACTGCTGGTTCAACATCTTGAGCGTACGTGAAACTAGTTAAAAATAGTGTTAAACATCCTGCTATAGCTGAATTATTTTTCATTATTATTCTCCGCGACCAATTGCTATCAATAATTGTTGTTTACTCATAAAAAGAACTTGGGGAGGGTTATGAATCGGAATGAACTGTTTATGCAAGTCCTAGCCTATCCAATTCATCCACTAGATGCACCAAAAACGGGTGTGGACCGTCCCTGTCTGCGCCAAGCAGCGGAAATATCCATGGCTGGCCCAAAACACCTTGCCATACAGTGTATGGT
>CAIMTR010000384.1 GCA_903844415.1 uncultured Gammaproteobacteria bacterium | reverse complement strand
ATATGCAGTTGCATCTTCAATGGTGACATCAACAATCATGTGGCCATAATTGACGCGTGTATAACGTTCGGTAAGTTTGCCTTTTGAAGTCAGGGGGCTGCCATTCACATCGAGCCAAACATCATCACGAAACCCCGTTGTTTCCACTACCAAGGTGTCTCCTTCCCAATGACCTATAGAGTAGCCATACCACCATGGTTGTGGGTTGTTATCAGGTAAGGGTCTTCCATCCATAAAAATCTGGCGCAATCCGGAATTGCCTTCCCATATCATTACGATAAGTTCAGGTTGCTGAATAATTTTTCGTGGCTGTGGATGCATATGTAGTTGCATCAGCCCCATTGGTAAACAATTAGCATCAGGGTTGTCTTTCATACCATCTGTAACACGCTGGTCACGTAATTCTTTAGCCCAAGGCAGGTAGGGTAGGCCACCGTCGATATTAGACCCCAGATCGAAAAACGTCGCTGTAGGGGGTACACCAGGCTCACGTACTGGCACGGCGTCAGCGGTATCGGTGCCTTCTGGAACAGGATTTGCCGCTCTAAAAATTCGGTTTGGCGCTGAGCGTCCCCATAATTCCCAAAGTCCTGAAAAGTCGGGTTTTCCATCTGCTGTCCTGGGTATTGGTGCCTCGTAGTCTGGATCACCAGCAGCAGTGCGCGGTACATTCGAGCTTGGATATTCTGGCCACTGCGCCTGAGCAAGCAAGGGGTTGAGAGCGCTAAGCAGAATAAAAAAAGAAACTATAAATTTATGCATTGATCTATCCATAGCAGTCAAAAATTGAAAGATATCCTATCGGCTAGGTAAAGACGAGGTGCTCTTTGGTACATGTCTTAATTTATTTTCAATTGCAAAAGTGCTCTATATAAAAGTGGATATAGTCGCAGATAGATATAGATATGGAATACTTATGAATATATCTACCTTGCCGTCGTCACTTTAATTATTGAGGAAAACCTCAGATGACTCCTGTCATCAGGACCAGCATGGTTCTAGTTGAGCCATTACATAGTTCTAGGCAGTTTTAGCACGTAGTACATTTGCGATAATTATTGTCGTTTATAGGAGGCCCCTAGTTTCATATTTAATGCAATATTTAAGCTGGAGAGGTGATTGTATGAGACCTAGGCTGGTGCTAGGCTGTGCTTGATATAATTCTTAGGTGAGGGTGCAAGCATGTTACAAGCGATTAAAAAAATAGTAGGTGTGGTTTTGGCGGTAGCGTTTTCTGTGACCTTAGTGTCGACTGCAGTTGCCCAAGAAGGCCATCCGGTCAAAGGTTCTTGGATCGGAGTATGGGAGGGCAACGCAGCCTTAGGTGACAACGTGTTGTTGGTGCTTAACTGGGATGGCGAAAAAATCAGCGGTGTGATCAACCCGGGTACCGATAACCTAGCCGTGAGCTCGGCTACCCTCAATCCAGATGACTGGTCAATTACAATCGAAGCAGGTACTTATAAAATTGCAGGAAAATTTGAACGTCTTGAATTACCCAATCGCGCCATTGTTGGTACTTGGAGTAATGGTAGCAACACGGGTAAATTTGAAATAGTCAGGCAGTAAACCATGAAAAAATTCGGTGTGCTGAATCATAAGTTTATGCATTTTACAGGGTGGCTGTTGGTTTTGGCAGCTGCTAACGTAAGTGCTCATCATCCAATCGAAGCTAAGTTTGACACGGCAAATGCTGCAACCCTCACTGGTGTTGTTACTGCAGTAGATTGGCGCAATCCTCATACTCACGTATTCATGAATGTCACCACCGGAAGTGTTGTAGAGAACTGGGCAATTGAACTGGAAAGTCCAATTATCCTGCGTTTGAATGGCTGGTCTAACAGCACTGTGCAACCCGGTGACCAGTTACAAGTACAAGGCATACAAGCACGCAATGGCACTCGTCAAATTTGGGGTGAAACTGTTACCCAGATGGGCACTGGTCGCCAGGTATTTACCGTGACTGAAAGCCGACCGGCCGTTGCTCTTTCACCACGACCAACACCAACCTGGCCCGATGGCACTGTGGCCCTTGGTTCCATCACGGGCGGTACGGATGGCTATTGGGGATTTCCAAGTGAAACCGTGTTGGTGGAAGATGGTGTGAACGTCGACATGAATAATGACGGCATCCTTACTAATCTTGCCGATGCATCCTTAGTTGCACCGCTGCAACCCTGGGCACTGGGTCTCTACAAAAATCGTCAGCAGCGTAAACTGCAGGATGATCCCATGTTCATCAACTGCAAAGCGCCGGGTGGTGTACGTCAATTCCAGTCCAATCTTGGCTTTCAATTATTGGAAGATAAAGAAAACACCCGAATTTTCGAGCTTATTGGTAGCGGAAACCATAATTACAAAATCATCTATATGGATGGCAGGGAACAAACCGGCCTAGTAGGGGGAGACGATGATAACCCCCTGTATTACGGTCGTTCGCTAGCACATTGGGAAGATAAAACTCTAGTACTCAATACCAAAGGTTTTAATGAAGACTTCTGGTTTACCAATGGTGGTTTGCCCCATAGCGACCAGCTTGAACTAGAAGAACGTTTTACTCGTACAAATGCAGATACGTTGCAGTATCAAGTCACCATCAACGATGCTGGAGCTTATACCCGAGCATGGACTGCAAGCTGGAATTTTCAATGGGTAAGTGGAGAAGATCTACCGATTCACTTTTGTCAGAACAACCGTCAATAATTGTTATTTGTTAAATTGTTAGTCAACTGGAGAGATACCATGCAAACCAAAATCTTTAAACGTAGTGTCGCTGCCGGACTATTGCTGTTGGCTGGTAACGTATTAGCCCATCATTCATTCACTGCTGAATTTGATTCCGACAAACCAAAAACCGTAACGGGAATCGTAACCAAAGTGGAATGGACCAACCCACACGTCTGGATTTACGTTAACGTCAAAGATGCAGTGACCGGTGAAGTGTCCAACTGGGGTGCTGAACTTGGCCCACCCCATGGTTTACAGCGCAACGGCTGGCGTCGCGACACCTTGCAAATTGGCACTGAAATTTCAGTTGATGGTTTCCTGGCTCGTAATGGCAGTTCACGCCTCAACGCCAGAACCGTCACCATGACTGAAACTGGTGGTCGTCCAGGTGCTACCCTGGATGCGGATTCAAGCCAAAATCAAGGCAACAACTGATATGCGTTTACTCCCTCTTGCCTGTGCAGTTGCAACGGCGGTACTTATGGCTGGTTTGGTGCAGCATGCTGCCCTAGCTCAGCCCCCAGGTGCCAATGCGCCGCCTCCTGGTCCAGCCCCGCTTAATCCGGACGGACGTGTACTGCTTGGTGGTGCTACGCCGCAGGATAAAGGAGTCTGGACTCCTGTGTTTAGCATTAATGACCCGATTGCAAACCCAGAAACAATGCCCATGAAACCGTGGGCAAAATCCCTTTTCGATGCGCGGCAGATTCATGAACTTGAACCCCATGCCCGCTGCAAGGCTTCAGGCGTTGCTCGTCAATTCCTGACACCTTATGGCGTGGAATTTGTGGAATTAAAAGCACTCGATAAAATGTTTATCTTTGACATAGGCGGTCCGCATACTTATCGCACCATCTACATGGATGGACGTGCTCACCCCGCAGAAGTGGTGCCAAGCAATTACGGGCACTCTATAGGGTGGTGGGAAGGGGACACTTTTGTAGTCGATACCGTAGGCTTTAACGAAGATTTCTGGATGGATCGTCGTGGTTTGCCCCATACCGAGCAGTTACACACCATTGAGCGTTTCGATCGTTTGAATGCTAATAGTATCCAGTACCGTGTCACAGTGGATGATCCCGGTGCTTACACAGCACAATGGGAAGGTGGCTTTAATCTGCGTTGGAATCCCGGTCAGGAGCTGTTCGAATATTCCTGTCAACAAGCCAATTACGCCCACGAACTGATGGTGGGTCAGGAAGGCTCTACAGTCAGTCGAGCCAGCCCGATAGTCCCGTAACGAAAGTACTGTAACGAAAGTACTGTAATTTTAATTCCTAGATTCACTCTGAAACTGTTTTAGGTTACCAACCTAAGGCAGTTTCAAATTCTCGTAAACACACTTCTTTGGGTTCCTTTTAATTCATTGCCAAGGCTTTCTGCGAGTCTGAGCTGTGACACGAATTAAGTCATCCCAAGTGATCTTGCTTATAAGCCAGCAGTCCAAATCTACATTAGCAGCAGGTCTAGATGACAAGTTATTTAGCGGTTATCCAGAAATTCTCTCCTTGAATAAACATTGCTCAGGGATAATGCAGTAACTTTCTAGTCAGTAACTACTGTCATGTCTGATGTTAAAACTGTTGCACGCGGACAACTGCTGCTTGCATTTTTCCTGATTTATTTCATCTGGGGTTCTACCTACCTCGCCATTCGTTATGCCATCGAAACCATGCCGCCTTTTCTAATGGCGGGAGCTCGATTTTATAGCGCTGGTTTTTTGATGTATTGTTTTATGCGTCTGCGCGGGAATGCGAATCCAGACGGTAAGCAATGGTTACATCTCAGTGTAATTGGTACCTTTATGTTTTTAGGTGGCAATGGCTTGGTGGTGTGGGCCGAGCAATATATAAATTCTGGCCTGGCTGCGTTGTTGGTCAGTACATTACCCTTGTGGCTCATTATGCTGGATTGGCGTTGGGCCAATGGAGCTGCTCCATCACGCATGGCATTGCTGGGTATATGCATGGGGATAGTGGGTACTGTATTTTTGATTGATCCTACCCGGTTGGTAGGTAGTACTATCCATTTGCCAGGCGCGTTGATGGTTGTGCTGGCATCTTTGTGCTGGGCAATCGGTTCTATTTATTCCAAAAAGATAATCCAGCCCGCGTCCATATTTATGTCTGCAGCCGTGCAGATGATTGGGGGTGGCATAAGTTTATTAATTGTGTCGGTAGTGTTGGGTGAACCATTTAAATTTGAACTCGCAGGAGTGTCGAGCGTATCTATCGTTAGTTTCTTTTATTTGATGGTGTTTGGCTCCATGGTTGCGATCTCGACCTACGTGTGGTTATTACAAAACGCCAGTGCAGCCAGTGTGTCGACCTATGCTTTTGTAAACCCTGCCATAGCAATTTTCCTTGGCTGGTTGATTGCAGATGAAGCAATTACTACGCACATACTAATTGGTGCTGGGATAATTCTGGCAGGTGTTTTTCTTGTCATCAGAGCATCAAGCAAATGATCATTGTAATTAATTTAGATAGTTTGCGATTCTTTCAATTGGTAAATTTGGCCCAACCAATAGTGACTTAATATGCAATACAACAATAATAAATTCACAGTTACAGTGTTATTGTTTATATCAACACTAGGTGCAAACACTACCAATGCACAAACCATCATCAACAACTACAAAAAATTGCATATAGCGGCACTTATCGCGATGGGTGCTACCGACATTAAACGAATAGAATTTACCATCCACTGGATGGCAAGGTGGTTTGAGACAGCCATGTATATCCCTGCAGCTTGGCGCAGACAGAGACTGTCCACACCCGTTTTTGGTGCATCTAGT
>CAIMTR010000383.1 GCA_903844415.1 uncultured Gammaproteobacteria bacterium | reverse complement strand
ATCTTTTTTGTTCTATATTTTTCCGGTAACAACATCAACTTGTGCGCACCATAACACAAAAAAATAAAAATGTTAAATTTCGAAAAATATTTTTTAAAACCGTAAGAGCTGTGATGGACCATTTTAATTTTTAATTTTTCTTAAAACTAATCCTTGTGTGCAGATAAAAAAGAAAAAACTGACTGAGAAATTAAAATAAATTTAATACTTCTAAAATATTATTGATATAAATTTGTCATTCACTCCAAAGCAAATCCCAAAGCATTTTTTATTTCTGCGATATCTCCAACGCCACTCACGGACAAAAATTTTAGTTGCTGATTGCTTGCAGAGAGTCGTTGATAGAAGTCGACAAGAGGTTTGGTTTGGGTGTGGTAGACATTCAATCTGTTACGTACAGTGGACTCTTGATCATCATCGCGCTGTATAAGTGCATCACCTGTTATATCGTCTTTTCCTGCAGTTTTTGGCGGTTTATTGTCAATATGATAAATACGACCAGATTGTTGATGCACTCTTCTACCGCCAAGTCTTCTCACAATTTCATCATCAGGCACAACAATTTCTAGCACCACATCTAGGTCGACACCCGCATCAACCAGCGCTTCTGCCTGAGGTATGGTTCGAGGGAACCCATCGAACAAAAAACCGTTCTCACAATCACCTTGGGTGATCCGATCCTTAATGAGTGCAATGATGATACTGTCGGAAACAAGACCACCACTTTGCATTACTGACTTTACCTGTCTACCCAATTCACTGCCTAGCTGTACTGCTGCGCGCAACATGTCACCGGTAGAAATTTGGGGGATAGAATATTTTTCACGCAGATACTCCGCTTGAGTACCTTTGCCCGCCCCCGGCGCTCCCAACAATATTATTCGCATGCAGTATCTCCGTTAGCCAATACAGCCAGTCGATGGCTTTTGGCTGTTGTTGTATTTATTTTTTGCACATTACACGTTTGCATCAGGACGCTCAAGTTCCTGGTTAGAAGAATTCTAGGCAGTTTACATATCTAAAAATTAGGTTATTTCTATTTAATGTCGATAATTATAGATTATTTCTTACTTTCAATATTTTTTGCTCGCTCCCAGTACATATCCATTTCTGCCGCACTTAAATCAGTTATGGCACGCTCGGTCTCCACAACCATACGCTCTACCGAACGGAAACGAGCTTCAAACTTGCGATTAGCTTTTCGCAAACTAGCTTCCGAATCTAAGTGCAGATGCCTGGAGAGATTAATCATACTAAAGAGTAGATCTCCAAATTCTTCCTCCACATGAAGATTGTTACCAGTCTCCATAGCTACCTCCAGTTCACTTAGCTCCTCCTTTACTTTGGCATACACTGGTTGGACTGACTGCCAGTCAAAACCAACATTTGAAACTCGCTTCTGCAATTTAGTGGCACGCAACATTGACGGGAGAGCAGCAGGAACATCATCGAGAACACTAACCAATTGTGCTGCCTTTTTTTGTTCGCGTTCTTGAGTTTTTATCTGTTCCCAATTATTAACGACCTGCTCCGAGCTTATATCACTCCCCTGGCCAAAACTTTCCAATGTCGCAGATGGGAATACATGTGGATGGCGCTGCAGCAGTTTTGTTGTAATAGTTTCGGCAATGGTTTCAAAATCAAAAACTTGCTGTTCTTTGCCTAATTGAGCGTAAAAAACCACTTGGAACAGTAGATCACCCAACTCTTCTTTAAGTTGTTGTATGTCATT
>CAIMTR010000382.1 GCA_903844415.1 uncultured Gammaproteobacteria bacterium | reverse complement strand
CAACACAGCTTCACCAGCAAATTGTGAGTGCTCACACAAACTAAATGCATAAACTGTCGACTAGTTCACCTTACTGCCGAATTAAAGTTTACTCAGGAATGAATTTTGATGGTCTAGCGAGTTTATTGCTGTGAAATCTGGTTAAAAATGTAATTTTAGGTTTTTTACACAGGTTGCTGCAGGGGCTGGTTAGTAATGCGCTGCCCTAGGGCAGTAAACAATTTTGTTGCTCCAAGTTCCACTGGCAAATTGATCAGTAGGTAAAGATTTTGATTATCCGCCAGGAGTAGTTTAATTGTTGTGCCCAACACAACTTGATTTTCATCTAGTACTTCAATTTTTTCTGGCAACTGTGTTTGATCATGGTCAGCGATTTGCAATACATAGAGTTGTTTTTTTGCTTTGCCTCGGTAGTGCATTCGGGCAACAATTTCCTGGCCGGTATAACAACCTTTAGAAAAATTGACATAACCATTGCGGTCGTAATTTAGTTCCTGTGGAGTGTATATGTCCACATCTTTAATGCTGAAAGGGAAATGTCCTGCCAACATGTTTTGTAACAACCAACTGTCATGATTTGCAGCAGTGCCGCGAGCAAAAAGTTTGCTGACGAGTGTGGCATGCGTTCGAGTTTTGGTGCATAACAAAAAAATGTCATTGGTTGCACTAATATTGCATAGCCAACCATCTTCGTAAGGGATGCTGTTGTAAGTAGCTGGCATCGGATTTTTGTTGTTCTCAAGATATGTTGTTATTTCAGATCCGCAAATACCTAGGCAACTCCAAGCTGTATTAACTACCTGCATATCACATTTGTAGAACGGAATAAATTTTTTCAAATTGTTAATAAATGTACCGCCGACTCCTGGCGCCATCAAAAAAAAATAGTTGTCATTTTGGCGCATCAGCATAAAAGCCGCATAGACCCTACCTTTGTTGTTGCATGCAGCACCAAATGTAACAGCGCCTTCGCTTAAAGCTTGCACATCGCAGGTGAGTTGGCCTTGTAAAAAACGGACAGCATCAGATCCACTTACCTGAACTAGATCAAAGTTTTTCAGATCAACATAAAAACTGTGCATAAGAGCCTATCCTGACGAGGTAGAATAAATATCATCTAATTAGTTAATTATAGAACCTGCCACAATGGATACCAATGTGAACTTTACGCCTGAAGATTTAAAACGTTTTTACTGGCACAGTCGGCGCGGCATGCTGGAGCTTGATCTCTTACTAGTACCGTTTGCCAAGCACCAACTGCAAAATTTGAGCAGTGAGCAGCTGCTAGGGTATAAGCTTTTACTAGAAGAAGAAGATCAGGATCTTTTTGTCTGGTTAACTAAGAGACAGGCAGCTCCCACTGTGCAACTTCAAAATGCAGTTGATCTAGTACTGAGCTTACATGCAGTTTCTCATCTAGAGTGAGTAAACGCCTAGCGGCTTGTTAAGCAGCAAGCTGCTAAGGCTGAATCGATTTGCTGTTCTGATCAAGCTGGCTCAATAAAATTTGCAGGTATGAGTACTGTATCGGCAATCGTGTCGAGCGAGTCAGGGTAATCAAGACTGTAATGAAGGCCGCGGCTTTCTTTACGTGCGATGGCTGAGGCAATAATCAACTCTGCTACTACCGCTAGATTTCTCAACTCCAGCAACCCGGTAGTAACTTTGTAGTTGCTGTAGTACTCGTGGATTTCCAGTTGCAATAATTCAATGCGATGTTTAGCGCGTTGCAGACGTTTGTTGGTACGCACGATACCGACGTAATCCCACATGAAGCGCCTTATCTCATCCCAGTTATGCGCAATTACTATGTCTTCATCTGAATTAGTAACCTGGCTGTCATCCCAATGTGGGAATTGCACATTGCCCGCGGTTGCATGGAGTTTCTTCTCGATATGTTCAGCTGCAGAAAATGCAAACACAAAACACTCCAGCAAAGAATTGCTGGCCATTCGATTGGCGCCATGTAAACCGGTAAAGCTGGTTTCGCCAATCGCATAGAGGTTTTCCAGATCAGTCTGGCCATTGCGATCTACCATCACGCCGCCACAGCTGTAATGTGCAGCAGGTACCACTGGTATTTGTTGGGTACAGATATCGATACCAAGCGTCAGGCAACGAGCATGGATGGTGGGAAAGTGTTTCAGAATGAATTCGCGTGGTTTGTGGCTGATGTCCAGATACACACAATCGCAACCAGTTTTTTTCATCTGCGCATCAATGGCCCTCGCCACGATATCACGGGGCGCTAACTCAGCACTGGGGTGGTAATCAGGCATAAAACGGTAACCATTGGGCAGCAGCAACCTGGCGCCTTCGCCCCGTAATGCTTCGGTAATCAAAAAATTTCGATCTTGCGGATGATGCAAACAGGTGGGATGAAACTGGTTGAACTCCATGTTGGCAATGCGACATCCAGCGCGCCATGCCATTGCTATACCATCACCACTGGCACCATCAGGATTGGACGTATAGAGATAGGCTTTACTCGCGCCACCCGTTGCCAGCACGGTAAAACGTGCGTTGAAAGTTGTTACAGTGCCGGAATCTTCATCCAATACATAGGCACCCAGACATCTATTATGAGGTAGGCCGAGTTTTTTCCCGGACACGAGGTCGATAGCAACATTGTTGGTTACAAATTCAATATTGGGATGTTGCATTACCTGTGACACTAGCGATTCGAATACTGCCTTGCCTGTAGCGTCATCAGCATGAATAACACGCCGATGACTATGACCACCTTCTTTAGTCAAATGAAAACTAGTTGAAGTAGCTTCGGTACCATCTTGAGTAGCATCGTGAGATTGGCGACTAAAAGCCACCCCCTGAGCGACTAGCCAGTCAATACATTCTCTGCCCCTTGCTACTGTGTATTCGACGACATCGGCATGACAAAGACCTGCTCCTGCAATAAGTGTATCGGCGACGTGTGCTTGTAGGCTGTCCTGCGCATCCATAACTGCTGCTATTCCGCCCTGCGCCCAATAGGTTGAGCCCTGCTTGAGAGAGCTCTTTGACAAGATGGTGACCTTGGCTTTATCTGCGATACGTAAGGCAAGGCTGAGTCCGGCAGCGCCACCTCCGATAATAAGCACATCGGTATTGTGTGTTAGCTTGGAAACTAGAGCTGGGGGCATTGGTAAGGCCAAGAATTGAGTGGGAAAGCATTCTACCTTGTAAGCTACAATCATCAGAACTTTCATGCATGGGTGCTGTCTATAAGTGGGCGACCATGCCAGCTAATAGTAAATGAATTGGAGCCAGGCAGTTGGCAAAAGCAAGCAGTACAGATACGGATGAAATCTTAGTAGAGCGCGTTTTTAAAGGCGAAAAACATGCCTTTGATTTATTGGTATTACGCTATCAGCAGCGTTTGTTGGGTTTGATTGGAAGATTTATCCGTGATCCACATGAGGCCGAGGATGTAGCTCAGGAAACCTTTATCAAGGCATATCGTGCGCTTGGTAATTTTCGTGGTGAAAGTGCCTTCTATACTTGGCTATACCGGATTGCCATCAATACCGCCAATAACTACTTGGTATCCAGAGGGCGCAGGCCACCTGGATCTGACGTGGATATTGAAGATGCCGAACATCTCGAAGGAGAATCAGCAATGGCAGACATTGCCAGTCCTGATGCTCTGCACGTCAGTGCTGAACTAAAGCGAGTTATTGATAAAGCCATCGAAGAGCTGCCAGAGGACTTGCGTACTGCCTTCTGTTTGCGTGAGTTCAACGGTCTCAGCTACGAAGAAATTACTGAAATCATGGGCTGTCCGGTCGGAACAGTGCGTTCGCGTATCTTTCGAGCAAGAGAGGCAATTGATAATAAAATCAGACCTTTACTTGAATCGGAGTAGGAAATATTCAGCCAATGGGGCGGGAACTGTCAAAATTATGGCAAGAATTTATTAAAGCAGGGAATTTTTTCGTTAAATCCATGTCTCAGGGATAAGGAAAAAGAGCCACTGCAAGGAATAAGCCGGTTTGAGACAGCAGTTAGAATTACGTATATTTAATTAACATCAGCAGTACCCATCATAAGGTGCAAGTGAATGTCAGATAAAGTTTTCGAAAATCAGCAGGTTAAAACTGAAGGTTTAACGCTTGTCACCAGTTTGGACGATGCTTACGATTTGCAACCTCAACAAGACCAATTGCTGTTGTTGGAATCGGCATCTGCTTTTATGGATAACCAAGCCGAACCGTTGGAAGTTCGACGCATTTTGCGTGAGTTTAGTGGCAATGCTCAACTTGCAAGCAAATGGCGTCGCTACCATCTAATCAGTGCGGGTATCCATCATGATCTACACCTTAATCCTGCTGTGGATCTTCTCACTGGCATCCATGCTCGCCTTGCGGCAGAGGCTTTACCAACACTACCAGCAGTTGCCAAATCTGGTCGTTTTTTAGTGCGCTTTGTTGGGCAAGGAGTGATAGCCGCCTCTTTCGCTCTGGTTGCATTGATGGCGGTGTCAGTATTTAACCAGTCTGGCCAGAATATGCAGCCTGCCGGTGT
>CAIMTR010000381.1 GCA_903844415.1 uncultured Gammaproteobacteria bacterium | reverse complement strand
GATCCGGATGTTGTTTATGGCGGGTTATCTGCTGGCAGGGTGGGTGTTGATATTAGTGCTACTGGTTACTATTTTAGTGCAGACTTTGATTGCCCTAATTACCAGTGAAATCAATCCAAATTTACGCCGATTTGGTGTTATTTGTGGGGTCTTTCTGCATCAAATAGCTCATTTTCTTGTGTATGGATCTGATGAAAAACCCTTTCCGTTTACTCCCTTTCCAAATATAGATGCTGTTGATGTCGCAGATGGAGAAGACAGTTCGACTCAGCAGTCAACTGCCTTTGCAAGCGAAAATTCAGCAACAGCAAATGACAATAGTTCTGCTTCAGATGACAATTCAGAGCTTGCTTCAGATCTAGGTGAAGGCAGCCGTTCTTGACAGTTAGAGCTAAAACACCAAATGATTTTGTATTTGTTACGGCATGGAGAGGCTCAAGCAAGAGCGCACAGCGATTCTGAACGACCGCTTACTGTAAAAGGGCAGCAAGATGTTGTGTCGGTTGCCCGGGAGTTTGCGGCACGTAAATTGAAGCTTGATTGTTGTTGGGTTAGCTCTTACCTGCGTGCCTGCCAGACTGCAGATATTTTTTTGAATCAATTGGAACAATCCGTTAAGTCTGAATCTACGGATAGTCTAATCCCGGAAGTTCGCGCCAACATTGTCATTCGCAAGCTTGCGGAGACAACTTCACAACATGTTCTGCTGGTTAGTCACAACCCCCTGTTGTCCGAACTTAATGCTGTGCTAACGCAAGGCGATATTACCGATATGCATATTCTTTCTACTAGTGAGTTAGTGTGTATCACAATGGACTTCGTTGGAATGGGTTTGGGAACTACTTCCTTTCGATTGTTGCCTACAACTTCGCCTTTTCCATACTGATCCCACATGTCTACTCCTTTGCAGGAATCCTTGATTACTCTCGGCTCTCAAAAACTGGCAGTCAAAATCTATGGTGATGCAAATCTGCCATCAATAATTGCCCTGCATGGCTGGTGTGATAATGCTGCGAGTTTTGATCTGCTGGCACCAATGTTGTCACACGTACGAATTATTGCCGTGGATTTGCCTGGGCATGGGTTTTCATCATCACGAAATTCAGACGCGGGATATTACATTTGGAGTAATGTTGCCGATGTTATGGCTGTTGCAGACTACTTCCAGCTAGAAAAATTTAGCTTACTGGGGCATTCCATGGGAGGTGCTATTGCAACCTTGCTAGCAGCTTTATTCCCAAGTCGAATTAACAAGTTGTTGTTGCTGGATGCGGTTGGTCCTTTGTCGACTAGCCAGGAAGATGCACCCAATCAAATGCTGCGTGCTCTTGAGCAATTGCAAACACTGAAACCAGACTACCATAATCATTATGCTGATTTTGGTTCGGCTGTGAATGCCAGAGCTGAAAAAGGACTAACTCAGCAAGCGGCAACCATTCTTGGCAAAAGGGGGATTGTGCAGGATGAGCTTGGTTACTACTGGAATCTAGATGCGCGTCTGCAGTGTGTCAATCTCCTCAGTCTGACTGAGGAGCAAGTGGCAGTATTTATTCGTCAGATACAGTGTGCTTGTTTATTGATAGCAGCACCTGCTTACTGGCATGGCAACAAAAAGGCATGGTTCGATCAGCGTTGCACATATTTTCATGATCTTGTTGTATATGAACTTCCGGGTGGTCATCACCAGCATTTGGAAGGACAAGTGGAAGCGGTGGCTGCATTGATCAATAATTTTCTGGGTTATTGATTCTTTAGCTAGCAGAGCTCAATTATTTAGAGATTAGTTAATCAACGACAAAAATTCGCTGCGGGTAGTAGGACGCTCACGGAAAGCTCCGAGCATGCATGAAGTCGTCATAACTGAATTCTGTTTTTGCACACCGCGCATCATCATGCACATATGCTGCGACTCAATGATGACACCAACCCCCCGAGCAGAAGTTTTTTCCATGATGGTTTCAGCAATTTGCTGGGTAAGGTGTTCTTGGATCTGCAAGCGGCGTGCATACATATCAACAATCCGTGCCACCTTGGACAATCCAATAACAAAATCGGTGGGCAGGTAAGCGACATGGCATTTGCCGATGAAGGGCAGCATGTGATGTTCACATAGCGAATACAGTTCAATATTTTTTACGATGACCATCTCATTTGATGTGGTCGGGAAT
>CAIMTR010000380.1 GCA_903844415.1 uncultured Gammaproteobacteria bacterium | reverse complement strand
ATCATTTTGACAAGAATGTTCAGATTGCTAAGATCACATTGCCGCAACTTTTGGGTGCCGATGAGGTTTTTTTCTGTAATAGCGTTTTTGGAATTTGGCCACTACTATCTCTTACTTACTTAGAACGACACTATGAATATAAAACTGGCCTCCTTACATTGAATGCCAAGTCAGTCTTCCATAAGGCTTTGAGCTTATGAATCTTAGACACAAGTATTTCTTATTCGGGGCTGGTGTGTTGCTGGTTGCCCTGACCATACGTAGCATATTTTTTTATCAACACCTGCAACAACCTCTCGTCTTGTCCGATACTTATATTATCAACGTTGGCAATGGATCAAATTTCACCCAACTGTCAAAGGAACTGGAAGAGAAGGGCATTCTGCCGTCCGCAAGTGATTTACTCCTGTATGTAAGAGTCAAGAATATTGCCAATCAAATGCGAGCTGGCGAATACGCAGTAACCCCTGGCACTACGGCCTTGGGTTTGTTGCAAATGCTTATTCGTGGTGACGTTAAGCACTACGATGTACGCCTAGGAGAAGGCTGGACACTGCAACAGGCCATAAAAGCCCTGCAGGAACATCCGGCTATTTCTGCAGTTTTAAATCCTGACGATCCAGAATCAGTTAAAGCAGCTTTTGGTATTGAATTTTATCCAGAAGGATTATTTTTTCCTGATACTTATAGTTTTACGCGCGGCACCACAGATCTTGAAATACTAAAACGGTCTTGGAATTTAATGCAACAAAATCTTGATTTGGCTTGGACTAATCGTGCAGATGGACTTCCATTAAATTCTCCGCGTGAAGCATTAATTTTAGCGTCGATAGTAGAAAAAGAAACTGCTCTTGTTACCGAATATTCAAAAATCGCAGGTGTGTTTGTACTTCGTATGCAAAAAAACATGCGATTACAAACAGATCCGACAGTAATTTATGGGTTAGGCAGTAGTTTTGACGGCAATCTAACCAAGGTTCAATTGCAGACAGATAGCCCTTGGAATACCTACACCCGCGACGGTCTTCCACCTACTCCAATTGCACTTCCTAGCCAAGCTGCAATCACCGCTAGTATGCATCCAGAGGTATTAGATCTTCTCTATTTTGTTGCTCGTGGTGACGGCAGCCATCAATTTTCCAGCACATTGGATCAACACAATCTTGCAGTACAACAATATCAATTAAAAACATCAATCCAATGACTGAAAGTAGTTTGCCCAATTTTACAAACGCTTCCGCTAAATTCATTGCTATAGAAGGTGTGGATGGTGCTGGGAAAGGTGTTCAGAGTCGTTTGCTTCATACCGCACTATTGACTGCAGGTATCGATGTTTTATTAACACGCGAACCAGGAGGCTCCCCTGGCGCTGAAGACATTCGAAATTTGTTAGTAAAAGGCAGCGTAGATAAATGGGATGCAATGACAGAGTTATTACTTATCTATGCAGCTCGTCGTAGCCATTTGGTGCAAACAATTTGGCCGGCCCTAGAGCAGGGCCGCTGGGTAATTTCTGACCGTTTTGCTGATTCTTCCCGAGCATTTCAGGGTTTTGCTGGAGGTTTGGGGTT
>CAIMTR010000379.1 GCA_903844415.1 uncultured Gammaproteobacteria bacterium | reverse complement strand
CTGTAACTCTTTTGTTACTCGCTCGGATGCCGCTGCAGTATTTTGATCGTCCATGTCTCCATGCAACATCATCACCGCCACTTTCCCCTGTAGAGTTTCGAACGGATAATTGGCAGTTACGATAGGTCCAGAACTCACCACTATGGCGTTGATCATATCTGGATATTTGGCAGCAAGATGCATTGCCGCCGAGCCAGAAGGATTCTGCCCGTGTACAAACACTCTCGTTGTGTCTGCATTGTATTCAGCTGCCACTAAAGCCAACACATTCAATACGTCTTGTTCTGCACGCAGATTTTCTTCTGCAGTCCAGCCATCTGCTGGCACTGACGGACCGGCAGGTCGATCCACTGGATATGGGCTGCCGTAATAAGGTTGTCTATAACCGCGATATCCCAACGGGGAAATCACGATATAGCCGCGTTCCCGCGCCAAGCGCACAAGGTCATTATTGTCACGATGATTGTTGTTGATGCTGGTGCCTGCACGGAGCGTGATAAGAATTGGCAGTTGTTGGGTAGGAGTCCAGTTTTCTGGTACAAACAACCGGTAAGGTATCGGCTCACCAGTGACTGGAAATTCATAAACCCGGTATTGCTCGCCAGTGTGCTGATACATTGGTGCATTTGGAATGGGCACCGGTGCAACCGCACTTTGTTGGCCAGGCAAAGTTGGTAACTGTGCCTCGGCACTAAGCACAGTAAACAGTGCAGCAAAAAGCAAGCCCAGCAACAGCAGTTTCGATTTCAACATAAGTAGCACTCCTGCAAGTGTCGATTAAATTTAACTAACTTGAATTTGTAACTGCAAAAACACAATTCCCGCACGGGGGCGGGAATTGGCAAATTTTTTACTGGTTCGGCTTCTCTTAGTCATCCAAAAATTTTTGTGCAGTTACCAGATCACACGTTTCATTGGAGGGCTGCATTTCTGGACGAAATAACCAAGTTCCCGTCCATTCCACCGGCGCAGCCAAATATTGTGGATCTTCCATAACACCGGAATAAACCATGCCTTTGCCATCAGCACTCAACGCAAAATTTTCCACCAGATGTTTACTGGTACTGTTGGGTAGAGAGGTAGAAAGCCCGATTGGGTTCACGGCAAAATTAGTGGTATCCACCACCAGTGTTGTACCTTCCCAATGGCCTGTGGAATGACCATGCAAAGAAGTTTCGGTTGCCGCCGGATGGGCGCGGCCGTCTAGATAGATAGTACGAACCGAATCCAGCCAATCGATATGCATGACCACTGTGTCAGGCTGCACCTCGATTACATTAGCAACCGGATAAAACATCACACCAGGTTCGCCAATAGGGATGCAATCTTTTTGCGGAGTTGGAACAGGATTGGCCGATGCCGCTGCCAATGCTGCAGTGCCTGCTTCGGTTAACTTCCAATCCCTAGCAGTCCCCATAAAAGCAAAAAAAGAGGTGCGTGGTGAAAACCAGGTGCCTGCGATGGTGCTTGCGGTTTCAGCACTTTCTACATACGAACTTTTCGACGAAATGTTTAGCGGCAGATAAGTGCCTGCTGCGGTATATAACTCACGCCCCAAAAACATGGTGGCAGGATTACGCTTGCTGGGATTGCCCAATATGTTTACCAAGTCGCCCACTTTTATGGCATCACGATCAAAACCCAACGGTCCAATTACTGAACCTGCACCGGCTTCTACTTCAGTGATAACTGTGGTGCCGTCTTCCAGCGTTCTGGACAAACTCATGTAGACATGGGGATTACGAAAACTGTATTGGGTCACTGTACCCGTGATGGTGGTTTCTGTCTGAGTATCAAAAGCTGCTGCGCTGTGATGAGCCAAAGCAGAGGTACTGCTTACCAAGGCAATAGCACACGCTAATAAAGTTGGGCTGAATTTTTTCATAAATCGTTACTCTGTTGAACAGGATTTAGAGGGTAACCGTATCTAAAACTAATTGTTTAGATTATTTTTATTTAAGTGAACCGGATTCTCCCACCCGACTTTAACCTGTTCAAGGTGTAATTAAGACTGTTGTTTGATTGGTCATGTTCATGCCTTGAGCCAGTTTGGGTAAATTTGGCCCGATCAGGTAGAGGGTGAGTAAGCGACGAACTTCATTGGCAGGGATGCCAATGAGAGCTACACGGATGTATTTACGCAGTTCGTCGCTTACTCACCCTCTACCTTCCCTTTGATCCATATCGTGCGTTGAACCTGCAACAAGCCTTGAACCAACAAGAGTGTGTTTAAGAGAATGTGTCTTGTTGTACCAGTGTAAGCTCTTTGTTAGGCTCTGACCCGTACTGGCAATTTTGGATTAAAACAACAAACACGTTATCTTTTAGTATTTTTAAATAAAGAGGGTAGCACCATGAAACTTTACCGCAACATTTCTTTGTTATTGGCTACAGGTATTACACTTTGTGCGTGTTCGCAAGAATCTTCCACTGGTGCAATCGATCCATCTGCTGCTTCAGCACCTACCGCACTGGGTCAGGCGGTGTCCGCTGCTGTAGACGATATTACCGGCATGGTAACTAGTGCCAATGGCCCCGAAGCAGGAGTATGGGTTATTGCAGAAACCCTGGATCTGCCTACTCCTTATGCAAAAATAGTAGTCACCAACGACAATGGTCAATATTTAATTCCTGATTTACCTGCAGCTAATTACACCGTATTTGTCCGCGGTTATGGACTGGTCGATTCAGCAAAAGTGGCAGGCACTCCGGGCATAACACTTAACTTAAGCGCAGTAGTCGCTCCCGATGCCGCATCCGCTGCCGAATATTATCCAGCCGGCTACTGGCTCTCCATGCTAGAGGTTCCAGCAGAAAGTGAATTTCCTGGCACCGGCCCAACCGGTAATGGCATAAACCCACTGGTCAAAAATCAGGCTGACTATATTCGTCAGATCACTTCCGGTGGCTGCATTGTTTGTCACCAAATCGGCAATAAGGCCACCCGTACCCTGCCTGACTTGTTTAATGGTTTTGACACCAGTGAAGCAGCTTGGGCGCGCAGGATTCAATCTGGCCAAGCGGGTGCTTTTATGACACGCACCATCGTCGGCATGGGTCTGGAAGCAACTACAAAAATGTTTGGCAACTGGTCTG
>CAIMTR010000378.1 GCA_903844415.1 uncultured Gammaproteobacteria bacterium | reverse complement strand
TGACTCCCCCTGCGTAATTTACGACTGTTACTCATAACACGCAGTATGGTCAATCGTGGGTGTTGAAAATTCAAAGCTGCTGCGTGATCGTGGATGCCAAGGTGGAAACTAAACCACTGCCGCGTGATACCCTGCCGGTCTTTCATTCCGGAGAAGGCAGTATCTCGTAGTTGAAGCTTGAAATAACGTGCCAACACGGCCTGGGCTTCAAAAGTTGTCATCCCAGTTTTTTCAATATACAACCATAAATGTTCACCTACCCCATCTGGTTCAAAACCTAGTTCCTCCACCACTTGAAAATCTGCAGGCTCTAGTTTGAAATCGGCAACCAAAACAGGTTCACCCCAGGCACGTTCCAAGTAATTCCATTTGCCCGCCATGTCCATCAACTTCATTCTGAAATGTGCTGCAACAAAACCACTGCATAACAGGCAATACCTTCCTGACGACCGGTAAAACCCAAACCTTCTGTGGTAGTAGCCTTGATACTGATCTGATTTGAGTCCAATGCCATTTTAGTTGCAAGTACGGTACGCATGGCTATTACATGGGGTGCGAACCGAGGTTCTTGCGCAACCAACGTCATGTCAGCATTGGCTATCTGCCAACCTGCAGATACCACCATATTTATCACATGAGCCAGTAAATCAAGGCTATTGCAGTTTATGTAATTAGGATCTGTATCAGGGAAATGTTGGCCAATATCACCCAGCGCCAATGCCCCTAACAAGGCATCACAAAGTGCGTGAACCAATACATCTCCATCAGAATGTGCTAACAATTGCTGATGGTGAGGTATTTGTACACCGCCAATAGTGATTGTTGGAGCTACAGCATCGACTAAAGCAAAACGGTGCACATCGTAGCCATTGCCGATCCGAAACTTCATATCAATTCTCGTTTATTGAAGCCGTAGAACACTGGTCTAGTAAGGCTGCCTTTAACAAGACTGCGGCCAATGCAAGATCTTCAGGGTAAGTCACTTTGATATTATCCGCGCGTCCTTGCACCAATTTTACTGGCAGGCCTAATGCTTCTACAGCGGCAGCTTCATCGGTTACTTGCAGGCCATTGCCTATTGCTATTTGCAGTCCATGCTGCAAAACAGAATATCGAAACATTTGAGGAGTTGCCGCCAACCACAAACCTGTACGATCAACCGTAGACTTCACCATCTGATGTGAGTCACTTTCTTTAAGGGTTTCACGTACTGGAACTGCTAACAAGCCCCCGGTGGATTCCCCATGCAAATTGACGATTAGATTTTCTATATCAGTAGTGTGTAAACAAGGTCGCACTACATCGTGTACAAGCACCCAATCATCACCATTGGCTTCTGGTTCCAGTGCCAATAACGCATTATTAACTGAATGCATTCTTTGGTTGCCACCAGTTATTATCAGTAATTTTTCTCGCAGAGAAATAGGTAATTGCGATTCCACCAGAGGCCAACGATCATCGTCTTGAGCCAGAACTAAAACTACGCGAGTAAAACGGGAATAGGTAGCGACACGCAGTAGCGTGTGTTGCAACAACGGAAGTCCATTGACAATAGTATATTGCTTGGGCACGTCAGAATTCATCCTTATGCCACTGCCAGCTGCTGGCAGCACTAGGAAGAAACGAGCAGTGTCTTCACTGCGTACAGAAGTATTCAATCTATTGTCCGGGTTGCTCATCAACTATCAGATAGAAGGTTTCCCCTTCCTTGATCAACCCGAGTTCGCCACGGGCTCTTTCTTCTAAAGAATCCAGACCATTTTTAAGGTCATTAACATCTTTGAGTAAAGCCTCATTGCGATTGACTAATGTGGAATTTTTAGTGGATTGAATATCAATTTCAGTTTCCAAATGATGAATTGTTGCGACACTTCCCTCTCCTATCCATAACCGCAACTGCAAGAAAATCAGGATTAGTGACAATATCGACAGAACAATCTTCAACGCGGGTTTGGTAGTAAATTTCATAACCCTTATCTGAATTCCTGAGACAATGTCTCGATAATAATTTTCATCGGATGAATTCTTGTCTGCCATGGTAAGGAGCTCTGCTCTGCAGCTCTTCTTCGATGACAAGCAAACGATTGTATTTCGCAACACGATCAGAGCGACACAAAGAACCGGTCTTGATTTGACCTGCAGCGGTGCCCACAGCTAGATCAGAAATGGTTGTGTCTTCAGTTTCACCCGAACGGTGTGAAATGACTGCGGTATAACCAGCAGCACGAGCCATACGAATCGCAGCTAAAGTTTCGGTAAGGGTACCAATTTGGTTAAACTTTATTAGAATAGAATTGGCAACTTTATTTTTAATACCGCGTTCCAAAATCTTAGTATTTGTCACAAATAAATCATCACCCACAAGCTGTATTTTGTCTCCCAGTTTACGGGTCAGTGTGGTCCATCCTTCCCAATCATTTTCGTGCATGCCATCTTCAATCGATAGAATAGGATATTGAGCACAAAGTGCAACCAGATAATCACTGAATTGATCACTGTTGTAACTTTTACCTTCACCAGCAAGTTTATATTTGCCGTTGTGGTAGAACTCGGATGCCGCACAATCTAGCGCTAGCCAGATTTCTT
>CAIMTR010000377.1 GCA_903844415.1 uncultured Gammaproteobacteria bacterium | reverse complement strand
TGCCAGTCTGAGGTTTCTAAAGCGGCAAAACTAGCCTGCTGATCTTCCTGCCAGGCGGTCATGCCGTTGAGTAAGGGGCCGTATTCAATGTCGATGAATTGTTTGAAGTGGGCATCAAAATCCGCAACACTGATACCAAGGGTTTTTTCAATGGCTGTTATCGCATCAGTACCGTCTTTAAACTGATAGAGAATATCCACAATTTTGTCGAAGCCATATTCAATGTCGATAAATTCAAACACCAGTCCCGACTGCATATAGGTCACGATAACTTGATCTTCATAGCTGGGGCGCATAAACCCGTCGTCGAGTTTCGCGACCGATAAAAATTTGCCTTCACTCATGGCCTTAAGCACATTGTTGGGAATTTTCCGACCTGGTGTTGGGCCGGTGCGCCATTCTTCGAAGACGGAAATACCTTCACTGAACCAGCGCGGGATCAAATGGTTGGTAGCTTCTATGGTGAACACGTGCGCCATTTCATGCCAAAGCGTAGTACCCCAGTGATAACTTTCACCTTGCGGATGCGCAGTGGGCGAGTCCATTGCAAACAGATAACCAAAAGTTACACCCAGCAACCCCACACCGGGCATGCCGATGGAGCGCACCACAAAATCTTCGTGGTTGGGAAAAATTTCAACAGTAATGGGCTCGTTCGGCGTGAAGCGATAACGTTGGGTGTATAGGTCAATACTTTCTTCGGCCAACTTTCGAGCGTATTTTTCTAGAACAGCGGTTTCCGTTTTGCCTAACCGTAATTGCAAATGGGGGAATGGCCCTGCTGGGGGATTCGGAAAACTTTTAATTTCCATCTCGTCCTGAAAGGTATCCAACATGCGTAAAATGTTGATGGTCTTCGGATTAAAAGCATCACCTGCAAAGGAAGTTTTTACATGATCAATAGCCGGGGTCACTTGATTGAGTCGCAAATAGTTTTGACCCAGCTCAAGATGTGCTTCCCAATGATCGGGTTGAATCGCAACTGCTTTTTCATAGAACTCACCAGATTCTCGGTAACGGCGAATGTTGGTGGCGAAATAACCAAGCGTGGCCCATACATCGCCATAAGCAGGATTGGCAGCCAGGGCAATATCTACAAACGGCTGGTAGTTAGCGCGCGTCATAAAAGCGTGGGCAGCTTCCAGTGCGTAAACTTCTTGTAGTGGTAGTTTTTGTTCCTTGCCAAATTCCAGTGCTGTGTCGAGAGCGTTGCGGGCGTCATCGTATTTATCTTGTTCTAGAGCGGCCTTGATCATCATCAGCATGACGCGGTATTGCGCACCGGGTGCGGCAAACGCGTTGTCCGTGACGCTGGCCAGATGCGTGTTAACTTCTTCTTCGTTGCCGCCCTGTGCAAGGGCGCGTGCCGCTCCGACGTGGGCAAAGGCATTTTCTGGATCAATGCCCAACGCTTCGGCGAATAAATTGTAAGCTTCCTGATATTGATAGGTTTGCATGAATAGCTCACCCCAGCGCAACTTGGGTAATGCAGAGGTAAGGTCAGCATCGGTGGCACTCTGAAACATTGCGTTGGCATCTTGTAAATCACCTAGTGCCCAAAACGCCTCAGCTTTAATCAGCTGGGATTGTTCGGTGCCAAGCAGGCTGCGATAACAAGTTTCAGCTGCTGTAAGTTGGCCGCTGAAGTGCTGGTCATCACACTGCTGTAAAGCGGGATTATCGATCGCACCATACAGTTGATCGCGGGCAAGAATTGGTGCGCAAAATCCAAGGCCGGTAACCAGAAAAAATATCAGCATGGATTCCGGCTGGTGCCGGAATGAACAGCTATGCTCAGATAATTTAGCGCGTAGCACCGTCGCCTCCGGTGGTTTCGGGTACTTCAATAACAAGTGGGGCTAGGGTTGGTACAAGATTTGCGCCATTGGCAGCAGCTTGCTCTGATTCAATCTGTTCTGCTAATTCGGCAGATTCGAGAATTAATGCCTGCAACTGGGCAAGATAGTCAGCATTGTCCAATTGGCTGCGGCGCAATTGGAGGTCTTCAATTTTTGCCTCAAGTACCACGCGACGTTCCAGCAATTGTGCGAGTAAGGGGTCGGTACTAGTTGTTTCCACCGGGGTTATGCGTGCCAGGCTGAACTGCGCAGCCCCTTCGCCCCGCAGTTGCGGATGTTCGGTGGCTAGCTTGTCATCGGCGGCAAAATAATCAGTTACTGCACGATCTGCAAAATCGAAGGCTTCCTGAATGCTGATGTTATTGTTCTTGTTGAGATCAGCTGCACTGCTGCTCAGGGCTTCGACAAAAAAACGACCAAAGTGAGTTGCGTTGCGTTCGTTACCGTTGCGGGTAGCGGCAATCAGAATGTAGTCACTGGGTGTGGTTGTGACTTTGCTATCGGTTGCATCAGCTTTTTCATTAAGAATGGCTTCGATCATCGCGCCACTGGTGCTGGAGGTATTGACCAGAAAATGATTTTGACCAGGTAAATTTTCTAGAATGTTTTTTATGTCGGCTCCAGTAATATCTGGTCCAGGCAGGTTGAACTTGTATTCGGTGCCATCAAAACTGCCATGCCCGATAAGATATATCGCCATGCGGTCGTCACCGGTCATGCTGCGTTTGAGGTTAGTGAAATGAGCCAGAATTTTTTCACGGCTTGCGTCCTCACCAACAAAACTAACCACTCTTTCTGCTGCGGTCATGCTGTGGGCAGCGGCCACAACATTTTCGCGTTGGTCGTCAAACTGCTCCTGGTATTCGGGCATGCCGCCCAGACCTTCCACAATGCTGATGTAAAGTTCGGCTTTAGCTAAAGCAGGCAGCAAAAAAAGGCTCAGGCACAGCAGTTTAAGTTTCATCTTGATGTCCTAAATCACGCGCCAGGTGCGGCGTAAAAACCATTCGCCGATCTTGAGCAGCAATAACAGAAGGAAGAAAAATGGTGCATCCCAAAGATAAGAAATTTGTTGTTCGGTTATGCCGGCGGCGGAGAACGAGATAGCCTCGGCTATTTCGCTCCACTGGTCGAGTGTCCAATATTGACCGCCAGTGACACTGCTGACTCGTTCCAGCAAGGCACGATTCTGACGGATAGAAAAACTTTCCATACCTTGCTCAAAGCGGGTTGCCGTTTGGGTAGAGCTGATTAATTCTTCACCTTTGCGGGAAATAGCCTCGATGGAGAATAGGCCATTGCTGGCCGGGCTAAAGGCAGCTTCGTACACACCAGGCTGGCCTGCTACCTGCAATAATTCTACATTGATGAGTTCGCCGCTGTCGGAACTGGCAACGGCAGTGATCGCCAAGCCTTGATTAGCTTCGGCAGCGGGATCGCGTAACTGTGCTTGAATAACGATTTTTTCTTTTTCTACGGTGGCGCTCAGTTCAAACGGACGTGGCGAATTGGTCACCAGATTACGTGCCAGCTGACGCCAAAATATTTCGTGGCGTTGATCTTCCAAGGGCAAGCTCATCTGCCAGCGCCAGGTGCCACCGGTAGCTAGAATAAAACTTTGGCCGCGCCCATAGGGTTGTGTCACCAACAGCGGTTGTTGGCGTCCTGCTACTGTTGTCTCTAGTAATGTGGTGGCAGCAGGGCGTAAAGATCCAATGTTTTGATAATCTGCGACAGCGGGTAACTCCGACCAGAGCTTGGTGTTCTCAGTGTCGCTGTCACTGAACTTAAGCATAGGCGCTACCCTGCCACTTTCCGTCAGCACTACTGGGACTTGTTCACGCACAAACTCGGCGTCCTGCAATGACAAGCGCGAAGGCAGCACTTCACCCACAACCGATTCGCCCCAGCCACCCAAACCTAAACCACTCAAACCGGCCAGCATCATCAGGCTACCACCGCGTTCACTGACGAAATCGCGGATCATCTCTTGTTGTGCTTGGGTAAACTCGCCCACGGCCATACTGCCGATAATCAATGCATCATAAGCAAATAGGACAGATCGATCGGTCGGGAAGCCATCGACCAATTGTTCCGGATCATCAATGCCCTGACGGTAATATTTGTTGGGTGTCACTTTAAGCAAAGTAGACAGTCGCACGCTGGGATCTTCATTGAGCGCGCGCTGTAAAAATTTGTATTCCCAGCGTGGTTCACCTTCCACATAGAGAATACGATATTTGTCTTCTGGCACGTCTACCACACGCGCTCGCGTGTTGTTGGTCAACACCCGTTCTGCGTTGATCGGGTCGAGAGTAAAACGTAAATCTAGTTGGCCCGGCGCTGCGACTTCGATGTCAATTAGAGCGGTGGTAACGTTTTGTTCCGCGCTTAACTGTACTTCTGTGGTGGTCAGAAACGTATCGCCGTCATACACCTTCACGCGCGCCACTCCCGCTTGATCGTGCCGAATATTCACGCGGGCCGACAAAGTTGTGCCAGCGAGCGCTTTGGTGGGCAGAATCACTTCTTCCAGCTCCAGATCTTCCGGGATGGCCGTGCGACCTATGCCAACGGTGTGTATGGGAACACCGAAGCCTGCGATTTCGTTGAGTTCGTTTTGCGCGATGGTGCCGGTGTTGTCGGCACCGTCACTGATAAGTATTACTGCGCCCAATGATGAAGAGCTGGCCTGCCGCAGTGTTTGCAATATGGACTGACCCAGATTGCTGGCCGTACCGGGGGCTGGCAGTTGGGTAAAGGTAGTCATCGCTTCGGCGCTATCGGCGAAGCTGTAAGGAAGAATCGTGTAGGTGGCGGCAAGCTCTGTCAGTGCTGCGGGAGCCAGTAGTGCCTGTGCTTGCTCCATGCGGGTAGAGTCGCCCTCGGTGAGCGCCATACTAGATGATGTGTCTAGCATGATTGCCACGGCATTTTCACCAGGCAGCAAACGTTCGTTCACCAGCGCAGGTTGCCACAACACAAACAACACCAGTGCCACCATCAGCAATTGCAGTGTACCCAGCAGACCCAATTGCCACCAACGCAAACTGACACGCTTCCAGATTAATGCAGCGATGACTAACGCCGAACATACACCGCCTAATGTGAAAAGCAGCCACAGCGGCCAGCCGCTGGCGAGGATGAAATCGCTGTCGGCAAAAGTCTGACTTGAGTATTTAAAAAGAAACTCGACCATACAACAGATTGCGGTCCATAAAATGTGGTTAACAAGGCTCGGTGTTGCGGAGTAAACCTTTAAAAAGAGCGCTTACAAAACTGCTAATTGCCTTAGAATATAACCATGTTTGTTTAGACAATACCACCCTTTGAATAAGCCTTCCAAGGCGCGAAGAATTGTAGGTGCTGGCTTCCTTTTTTCTGACATTTTGCTGGGTAAATTAAAAATTTGCCAATCCCAAGTATCGGGGTGGTTAGCTGACTGGGGAGCACAACTGAACGCTTTAGCGTGGCATGTAGTGGTTCTAGTTATGCGGTAAGCCACTGCATCGAGCCACCATCACTCGTGCCGTCCAAGTCAAATTTTTTTTAAACCAAAACTTCCAGTTGTGTCTCGTTGCCCTGATGGATTGTCTGGTTTATGCTCAGCCCAATTCATCGGCTGCAATAATAAAACAAGAGGCTCACCATGAACGCACGAGCTCGGCTCGCTCCCCAGTTTAAGGCCTACCTAATATTGGTTCTGTGTATGCATTGGGTTCCCAATGCAGCAGCCCATCATTCCTTTGCGATGTTCGACAGTCAAAACCAGGTCAAGATGACAGGCACGGTTTCCCAATTCGACTGGACTAACCCCCATGTGTACATCGAGTTGGATGTAGTGGGTAGCGATGGTCTTACCAAAAGCTGGACGATTGAATGTGCCAACATCAGCATTCTTGGCCGCATCGGCTGGAAATTCAACATGATCAAGCCGGGCGATGAAATTACCGTCATTGTCGGTCCTCTGCGCTCGGGTCAACCAGGGGCTTTGCTCAAACAAGTCACCTTGCCCGACGGCACCAAGATGGGAAATGGTGGGCCGGCCGGTTTACCCAACATCCAATAGAAGAACCACGGCGCAACACAACGAATAAACACCGCTGTGCTTGGTGCGGAAACCCGGAAACCCAGAAACCCGGAAACGTAGGTGAGGAAAATAATATGCACAAGACCAGCAGCAAACTCTTAACAGCACTAGCCCTTGCAGGATTGGTTGTGCCTGCCCTGCAAGCTGCAGAGGCAGTTGGCATTGATGGTAAATGGTTTGCTTATCCTGGACAGGTAGACCCGCAAGAGCGGACGCTGGAACCACCCGCACCGATCCCCGACCCCCCGCTTAAACCCGAATTTCTCGAGGATTGGCGTACGCTGCGTGCCACTCTGGCCGCTGCTGATGCGCGTGGTGAGCCCATCGCATCCGGTTACACCCAATGCATTCCCGATGGAATGCCTGCCATGATGCAGGGCATGTTTCCAATGGAGGTCATGGCAAGCCGTGGCCAGATCACCATTATCCAGGAAGCCTACTCGCAGGTGCGCCGTATTTATCTTGCCGGTGAACCTCTCGCGTGGGAAGACGCCGAGCCGCGTTTTTGGGGGCATTCGGTGGCAAAGTGGGAGGATGAAACGTTGGTGGTTGATACCGTTGGCATCAAAGATTATGTCATGTTTCGCAACGTGCCACATTCGCCTGCCATGCGGATTTCTGAGCGCATTTATTTGCTTGATACCAATCACATGATAGATGAAGTTACAGTAACCGACCCCGAATATTTGACCGGCCCCTGGCAGTGGAGCTGGATGTACACCCGCCGCGACGATTACAAATTGTATGAATATGTGTGTGAAAACAACCGAGAATTCGCTGATCCGGAAACTGGCGAGGCACGGCTGCGCTTGTTCAACGAATAGTATCTGCCGACCATACAACCCAACCGCGATTACCCGCAGGACGGCTTCGTCAATAACGCAGCCTTCAGCAAAATCGCCTATGACAGCTTTTTCAGGTAAGACAGATGCCAGGCATATTAAGTAAAGACCGTATCATCGCCAAGCCCGGCTTCAACCGCTGGTTGGTACCCCCGGCATCAATCGCCATTCATTTGTGTATAGGCTCAGTATATGCCTGGAGTATTTACAATCCAGCGTTGACTCGTGCATTTGGGGTGGTAGCACCGTCTGCTAATGATTGGAGCCTTCAGGATGTAACCTGGATATTTTCTGTAGCCATTGTTTTTCTTGGACTTTCTGCAGCTTTTGCTGGGCGTTGGCTGGAACAGGTGGGGCCTCGCATGGTCGGTGTAGTTGCCGCTTGTTGCTGGGGGGGTGGTTACCTAATTGGTAGTTTAGGGATCCTAACTCATCAGCTTTGGTTACTTTATCTTGGTTATGGCGTGATCGGCGGATGTGGTTTGGGTCTCGGTTATGTTTCGCCGGTAAGCACGCTCATTCGCTGGTTTCCCGACCACCGTGGCATGGCTACGGGTATGGCCATTATGGGTTTTGGTGGTGGCGCGATTATTGGCGCGCCGCTCAAACGTTATTGCATGCAACTGTTTTACTCAGCGCCGGAATATCTGGGTACTGTCGATCAGGTCAATCTTGTGACTGAAGCAGGCCGACGTTTTGTGGAGCGCGCAGGTCAGCAACTCGAAGTGGTGGTTATTGGTGCCAGCGATGTGGCGAGCATGATGGTTAAAGGCGCAGAGGGCGTATATGTAGTAGGCACCGGTTCCATCGGTATTGCCCAAACATTTGTGGTGTTGGGATTACTCTACTTCGTGATCATGTTAATAGCAGCGTTTTCCTATCGGATACCTGCAGCCGACTGGAAACCGGAAAAGTGGACGCCCCCCACGGAAGTGGATGAACAAAAACACCTCATCACCCTACACAACGTTGATATTGATGAAGCGTTGAAGACGCCACAGTTTTATCAACTATGGATTGTGTTGTGCATGAACGTCTCGGCCGGTATTGGTGTGTTGGGAGTGGCGAGTACCATGATGAGTGAAATTTTCGGAACCACTTTGCCTACTATTGTTGACGGGGCCTTTGCTGCAACGTATGTGAGCATGATCAGTGTGTTCAACATGGCTGGACGTTTTATCTGGGCCAGCGCTTCCGACTACATTGGGCGTAAAAACACTTACTGGATATTTTTTGCACTTGGCATAGTGCTCTATTGCTCAGTGCCGTATGCAGCCACTCAAGTCAGTGTAAATCCCGGTGTCACCTGGCTGGTGTTGTTCTATGGTGCAACGATGTTTATCTTCACCATGTATGGCGGCGGCTTTGCCACAATCCCGGCCTACCTTGCGGATGTATTCGGCACTAAATTTGTCGGCGGTATTCACGGCCGCCTACTGACAGCCTGGAGTATTGCCGGTGTAGTTGGACCACTTGCCATAACCTCACTTCGGCAATCGGCAGTGGCCAAAGCAATTACCGAGCTTGTTGCTAAAGTAGACCCCGCCTCTTTTCAAAGCCAGTTTGGTGCAGGTATTGATCAACTTGAACAACTGGTTGCAGCGCGTACGGTCACCATTGCACGCTTAATGGAGATCGCACCTGCGG
>CAIMTR010000376.1 GCA_903844415.1 uncultured Gammaproteobacteria bacterium | reverse complement strand
CTCAAAATCAGTAATAGATTTTTAATGCATGACATGACTTATCACCTTTTTTGATTTAATTATTTCCCAGATATAAAACAGAAAAAACACAAAACGAACATGAAACCCAATAGCATGCCTAATGAACTGCTGACTAAAAATCAGCAGAGGATTTCCATCAACTGACAATACTAGTACATCCAACGTCGCACAACTCTTTTGTACCAGAGTATGAATCCGGTAATAAACATGATCGCTGGTAACAACCCAAGAAATATCCACAATATATTGGCCCAAAAAAGACCTCGAAAACGACCAAAATGCAGATCAATCAATAATAACAAGAACCCGTCAGGTCGTTCGAAATCATTTAGGTCTTTATCAATCCAGTCGATTAAAAAATCGAATGGCTCTGGGTAGGCAAAATAAATAGCTGTCAAACCCCAAGCGAACATCAGTGTTAGTGACAGGAATCCGAGCAAATTATGTAACTGCCAATTGAAACCTCGTGAGCTGTTGCGTTTGATTAACAAACCATCTTTCCAGCGCCTGCTACCCTGCCACCACAAGACCAAACCTGAAAAGGTAAAAATCAAAAAAATTACGCCACCCCAACCATTTATTTTACGACCCTGGCGCCCCATCAGAAGATCATCATGCAAACTGGTCAACCATTCTATGCTTGCTACCTGCCATGGATAACTAGGACCCAGATCCTCACCACTGAACTGATCAAAAAAATGAGGTATCTCTTTCCCATCCTGCTTTAACATAACGTAAGTCGCACGCCCGGTTCGAGTGGATGGAACTGTCATTACCACTTCGTAATCACGGTAAACCTCGGCAACCCTAGCCTGTAACGCAGCATCCTTGAGCTCTATTCCTGAAGTGGTTTCAACTTCACTTGCTATAAACCAGCGACTGATCTGCGGGCGTAATACGATGGCACTGCCACTGACGCTTATCATCAATACATACAGACCCATACCAATCCCTAGCCATAGGTGAATCTGGAATAACAATCGCCTGAACCAATGTGTTGCAGGTGCATGCAACCAGCGTTGCCAACTAGTCATGAGTATTGCCGAAAATACATTTCATCTTTGTGGTCACACTTGTCATTGATGCCAAGGCTATCGTTTTCACCTTCAAAGCACCCGCAATGATCTGCGCCAATACCGCAACAAGACAAACACTAATGGCCACAGCAAAGCACTTGATATCGAAGATACTACAAACATCAGATTTTGTGGCGTATTCTGACTCGTCGCTGTTTGTACCCAAAAAATTAATAATTGCTGTGAACCAATCAACATCAAAATGGTTAAGCACTGCTGCAATGGAGTAAACATCCGCATACGCTGGTAAAGATTTAGAGCGATATACGTGATAAAGATTAAAGCAATGGCATTTAGTCCTAGCAAAGAACCGTCAAGCACATCCATTGCAATCCCTATAATCCACGCTGTTATCAAACCAATCCGATGCGGCAGAGCTATTACCCAATAAATCAAGACTAGCGCCACCCATTCCGGTCTCCACACTTCCAGCCAATCAGGTAGCGGGATAATTCCCAACACAAAGGCGAGCACAATACTGACAACAATAACCCAGCCACCTTTTTGTTTGCCACCCACAAAAGCCATTAGTCAGCTCCTCCATCTTGTAACAGGATCTCAGCTTCAGTTAAGGGTTGGGACAAAATTGCGGAAGAACTCGTTGTTAATTCAGAAGTTGCAGTTGTAGATTCCTGCGGCACTGCTTGTAAAGGTGTGATTTGAGTAACATCAACGACAGCTCTTGCAGCAGAGTCTGGCAAAACAGAAGCTGGTTCCTGATTTAAGACAGGGTCAACTGGCTGTGCTGTTGCTGTCACTTCAGGAGCAGGTGCCGGAGTTTCAACAGAGGCTTGAGCTGGCTCAAGCACAATTTCTGCGTTTGTCGCATCCGCAAGTGAGACAGATGTTCTGTTTTCAAACACCAGTAATAAATTACGACTGCGATCTATCTGGGCTGCGGGCGCAACCACAACACCCGAAAAAGGTTGGCCTGGATCATTGCTAATGCTGTTGACCACACCCACTGGATAACCCTCCGGAAAACGTTGGCCAAGTCCCGAAGTAACCAACACATCCCCAACTTGAATATCGGCTGTATTGGGCATGTTATTGAGAGTGAGTAAATGCAGGTTATCGCTAGTTCCTGCCGCAATCGCACGAATGCCATTGCGGTTAATCTGCACAGGGGTGGCACTTTGGGGATCAGTAATGAGCAAAACCCAACTGGTTAGTGGCGCCACTTCAACTACCTGCCCCATCAGCCCATAAGCATCCAAAACTGGTTGTCCCACATAAACTCCTTCTGATTCGCCCTTGTTAATCAGTACACGTTTGGTGAAAGGGTCTGACGATTCCCCTATTAGCTGGGTTCTCACCACCCGCTCATCAACAATGGAGGAAGCCTGCAATAGTTCATTAAGGCGGCGGTTTTCTACAGTGAGGTGTTCCAATTTTTGTAATTGATATTGTTGCAGCAAGATTTGCTCTTGCAGGCGCACATTTTCTGTCTGTAATTGATGGCGGGTTTGAAACAGGCTGCCCATGGCACTCACGCCTTGACCGGGCAATTCTGCAAGGTAATGCACAGGTGTTATAACCAGTGTTACGTAATATCTGAGCTGCGACAAATAATTAAACCGACTGTCGGCAAACATCAGAATCAGCGACAACAGGGCCAAACCTATCAGCCGATAGCCTTGAGAAGTGTTTTGGGTGAATAGAGACTTGATGGTCGATTTCCCAAGTAAAGGCCTGTTATCAATTTTGTCTTATTCAACCGGCATGATAACAAGCGTGCTTTAGCAGGTTTGTTATCACTCAATCGTAAGTAAATCCAATGCGTTGGTATCAATCAGTTCCATTGCCTTGCCACCTCCACGGGCAACACAGGTCAATGGATCATCAGCAACAATTACCGGCAAGCCGGTTTCTTCACTGAGCAATTTATCAAGGTCGCGTAATAGCGCGCCCCCGCCCGTCAACACCAGACCACTTTCAGAAATATCGGAGGCGAGTTCCGGAGGGGATTGTTCCAAAGCACTTTTTACCGCCTGCACAATCGCCGACAACGGCTCCTGCAAGGCTTCTAGAATTTCATCACTATTGAGAGTAAAACTTCGTGGCACACCTTCTGCTAAATTACGACCCCGCACATCAATCTCACGTACTGTCTTGCTGGCGAAGGCACAGCCAATTTCTTTCTTAATGCGTTCAGCGGTGGCATCCCCAATAAGGCTGCCATAATTGCGACGAACGTGGGTAATTATCGCTTCGTCGAAACGGTCGCCACCCACTCTTACCGATTCGGCATACACCACACCATTGAGCGAGATAATAGCAATTTCAGTTGTACCACCCCCTATATCTACCACCATCGAACCACTCGCTTGATCTACTGGTAATCCAGCCCCGATGGCAGCCGCCATTGGCTCTTCAATCAATCGCACTTCACGCGCCCCCGCCCCCATCACCGACTCACGAATGGCACGACGTTCTACCTGGGTAGATTTGCATGGCACACACACGAGCACTCTAGGACTTGGGCGGATAAAGCTGTTTTCATGCACTTTATGAATAAAATGCTGCAACATTTTTTCTGTCACCTGGAAGTCGGCGATCACCCCGTCTTTTAACGGACGAATAGCCGTGATATTGCCCGGTGTACGACCCAACATGCGCTTGGCATCAGTACCGACTGCAGTAACTGTTTTCTGCCCATTATGAATTCGAATAGATACTACTGATGGTTCGTTCAGGACAATCCCTTTATCGCGAACATAGATTAGAGTATTTGCGGTTCCCAGATCTATCGATAGATCGTTGGAGAACAAGCCTCTTAATTTTTTCAACATTGACTTTGTGGTACCTCTACCAATGAAACAGATATATCACGTGTACGTTAAAGCAAGGGTTTCCGCCCTGTTAGACTATTATTTTTCGCAGGATCGGCCGAGAAAGTATTGTATCGTGGAAGTCTGGTAGAACTTGGCTAAAATGAGCAAAGTTCCAGTATAATTCGCGTTTTTTTGTGTAGCCTAACTCTAGCAATCGCACCTTGTCAGAGCAAGAAGTATATCTTAAGAACAGCGGCAAACTGCACAAAACATTAACCTGCCGGCAAGCATGACCATACATGGAGCAAACATGGCAATAACACTTGAAGACGTAGAAAATATTGCCCATCTGGCCCGCCTGCAATTAAGCCCTACCGAAAAACAGGAAGCTCTCAGTAGTATCACCAACATCCTGCAAGTCATTGATCAAATGCAGTCCATTAACACCACGGGTGTTGAACCCTTGGCACATGCCTACGAAGCTGCACAACGACTGCGTGATGATGTTGTTACAGAGAAGGATCAACGTATCACGCTGCTCGCTCTTGCGCCCAGTACACAGCGTGGTTTGTTTCTGGTACCCAAAGTGCTGGAGTAAGTACTGTTTTCATGTTTTAGGTGGCACTTGCCCACCAGTAAAAATTTAACCGCAATAATTTAAGGAAAAAATAAACACAATGTTAAACCAAGGTATCGCCGATATCGCAAGAGCACTTGTAAGCGGCGAATATTCCAGCGTAGAGATCACCCAGGCATATCTGGACCAGATTGCACTTCACAACGGTGAGCTCAACGCATTTATTACTGTCACGCCAGAGCAAGCCCTGGCGCAGGCTGCTGCCGCAGACCAAGTTCGTGCTAGCGGAAATGCAGGAGTATTTACTGGTGTTCCAATCGCTCACAAGGATATTTTCTGCACAGCAGGAGTTCGTACTTCCTGCGGATCCCGGATGCTCGATAATTTCATTGCTCCCTATAACGCAACTGTAGTGGAAAAATTGCTTAATGCGGGTGCCGTAATGCTTGGCAAGACCAACATGGACGAATTCGCCATGGGCTCTTCCAACGAGACTAGCTACTACGGGCCAGTAAAAAACCCTTGGAATCGCACCTTGGTGCCTGGTGGTTCATCCGGTGGTTCTGCAGCAGCAGTTTCTGGCCAGTTGTGCCCTGCAGCAACTGCAACTGACACTGGTGGATCCATTCGCCAACCCGCCTCATTTTGCGGTCTCACCGGAATTAAACCTACCTATGGTCGTGTTTCACGCTGGGGAATGATTGCTTTCGCCTCCAGTCTTGATCAGGCCGGCACTCTTACTCGCACTGCGGAAGATGCCGCCATCATGCTGGGGATTATGGCGGGTTTTGATCCCAAGGATTCAACCAGCGTGGATCTGCCCGTGCCGGACTATTGCGCCCAACTCAATAAACCGCTGCATGGTTTACGCATCGGTATTCCACGGCAACATTTTGCCCAGGGACTGAAACCGGAAGTGGAAATTCAAATCCGTGCCGCTCTGCACGAATTTGAAAAACTTGGTGCAACCATTAAGGAAATCAGCCTCGACAACAGCCACTACTCAGTTGCAGCCTACTACGTCATCGCCCCTGCTGAAGCCTCCGCCAACCTGTCCCGTTACGATGGCGTAAGGTTTGGCTATCGGTGTGCCAAACCAGTCGATCTGGAAGATATGTACAAACGCAGCCGTGGCGAAGGGTTTGGTGCTGAGGTTAAACGCCGCATCATGATTGGTACCTACGCACTTTCCGCTGGTTATTACGATGCTTACTACATAAAGGCACAAAAAGTACGACGATTGATTAAAGATGACTTTGTCCATGCATTTACCGAAGTGGATGTCATCATGGGTCCAACTTCGCCTCACACCGCATTTCCGCTAGGAGCTAAAACCAAAGATCCAGTTGCCATGTACCTGGAAGATATTTATACCATCGCCGTCAACTTGGCAGGTCTACCAGGAATATCTATTCCAGCAGGTATGGTAAATGGTTTGCCGGTGGGTCTCCAGATTGTGGGGCGCGATTTTGACGAGGCAAAACTGCTAAACATTGCCCATATGTTTCAGCAAGCTACAGCTTGGCATCTACTTACTCCTGGCGCCTAAGCGCGACAATACCAACTACAGAGGCTACATGATGGAATGGGAAACTGTGATAGGGCTTGAAGTCCATGTTCAGCTCGCCACCGCATCCAAACTTTTTTCCGGTTCCAGCACCCGCTTTGGTGCTGAGCCCAACACACAGGCCAACTTGTTCGATCTGGCGCTGCCCGGTACTTTGCCCGTGCTCAATGGCAAAGCCGTGGAGATGGCTGTGAAATTTGGTTTGGCCGTCGGTGCGGAAATTGGACACAAATCAGTATTTGATCGCAAAAATTATTTCTATCCAGACTCCCCCAAAGGATATCAAACCAGTCAACTCGAATTTCCTACTGTGGGCAAAGGATCTCTCACCATTACCTTGGACGATGGCACTACTAAAGTTATTGGTATCACGCGCGCTCATCTGGAAGAAGATGCGGGCAAATCCCTGCACGAAGAATTTCCTACCGAGACTGGTATCGACCTAAACCGCGCCGGCACTCCCTTACTCGAAATTGTTTCAGAACCAGAATTACGAAGCGCCAAAGAAGCAGTTGCCTATCTCAAAAAAATGCATTCCCTGATTGTCTACTTAGGCATTTCAGATGGAGATATGTCACAAGGTTCCATGCGTTGTGATGCCAACGTTTCCGTGCGGCCTAAAGGTGAAGCAAAATTTGGCACCCGCGCCGAAATCAAAAATATCAATTCCTTCCGTTTTGTGGAAAAAGCCATCAACGTGGAAGTGGCTCGTCAGATCGATATTCTGGAAGATGGCAGCAAAGTCAAACAGGAAACCCGCCTCTACGATGCAGACAAAAACGAGACGCGTTCTATGCGAAGTAAAGAAGTCGCCAACGATTACCGTTATTTTCCTGAACCTGATTTATTACCTATCGTTATTGATGACGCCTTTATCTCGAAAATTCGAGCCACTTTGCCTGAACTGCCTGATGTAAAAGCCCTCCGATTTCAAATCCAATACGAACTAAGTGCATACGATGCCACCGTACTGACAAATGAATTTCACACTGCTGCATTTTTTGAAGAAGTAGTGGCTGCATGCCAGGATGCCAAACTTTCGGCCAATTGGGTGATGGGCGATTTACAGGCATGCCTCAACAAAGCTGAACTCAGCATTCAAAGAAGTCCCGTCAGCAGCACTGCCCTGGCAGGCATGATCAGTCGCATCCTCGACAACACCATATCTTCCAAAATTGCCAAAACGGTTTTCGTAGCAATGGTGGCCGGTGAAGGCTCAGCAGACAGTATCATTGCAGCCAAAGGACTTAAACAAATCACTGATACTGGAGCCATCGAACTTATTGTCGATGCCATAATTGCAACCAACACCAAACAAGTCGAACAATACCGGGCAGGCGAAGAAAAAGTATTTGCCTTCTTTGTGGGCCTGGTCATGAAAGAATCACGAGGTAAAGCCAACCCCAATCAGATTAACCTGATCCTGAAATCCAAACTTACAGCGAAATAAATAGATGAAAACCGAAAAGAAAAGTGGTGCCGATCGAACACAGTTGGCTGTACACGATGAGTGGTGGAGTGATGAACGTGTACAGTCCTTCCTCTCCCTGCTACCTGGTGCGGGAGAATCAGGTGACTTTCATATCTTGGTCAGCGCCTACCGCGGAATGGTGCCGGAAGCGTTTGTGCGTTTCATTGTGTATTTTGTGGAAGCCGGCCATGACATCAATGACACTGGCCCTGGCGGCAAGACAATGCTGAAGATACTGCTAGAACATCGGAATGCAGGAGAATACGCTCAGATATTGCGAGATGCCGGCGCTAAGTAAGTAAAAATTCTCTAGAAAATTTAAATTTTTCGTTGAATTTCTGCAAGAAATTGTGACATGACAAAAAATCTTTTCGCTTTATCGTTCCATCATGCAATTCATAAAACCAGCAAAAATACTGCAATATATTAATACTTTTTACGTCGTTGATCGTTTCTGTTGCCACCACTTCCACCTTTTCTGGTATCGGGCGCTTCGGCTTTAAACTTGGAGGGTTTGCTGAAAGCAGGAGGTATTTCCAGTAATTCGGCTGGTGGATATTCGCACGGCAACTTCATGCCAATCTTGGCTTCAATGGCAGGCAGCAGGAATGAATCATCTTCACAGGCAAAACTGATAGAAGTACCGAATGCACCCGCTCGACCAGTACGGCCAATGCGATGAACATAGTCATCAGCTTCTTCCGGGAGGGTAAAATTAACAACATGGCTGATGTCATCAATGTGTAGACCCCGTCCCGCAACATCTGTGGCCACCAGCACCTGAATGACGGCACTGCGAAATTCTTCGAGAGTTTTAACCCGTTTAGGCTGAGCAACTTCACCTGACAACAAACCCACACTTACACCGTTACGATGCAGGTTGTCTGCCAGCTTGCGAGCTTGGTCACGACGATTGGTGAAAACAATGACGCGCTCACCTTCTTCGCTTTGGATTACGTTATACAACAAGGAATATTTTTCTTTAGTGGTAACTAGATACACTAGTTGATTGACATTATCGGTGGTGACTTTTTCAGGCTCAACTTCGATTCTTACGGGATTAACCGCCCAACGGTCGGCCAATGTCAGAATGTCATCTGTAAAAGTCGCGCTAAACAACATCGTTTGTCGGCATTCCTTGTTGGGAGTTGAAGCGATGATCTGTCGTACTTGCGGAATGAAACCCATGTCGAGCATTCGATCAGCTTCGTCAATTACCAACAACTCAACCATGCCGAGCCAAATGTTTCGATTGCTAAGAAAATCCAGCAAACGCCCCGGGGTAGCCACCACAATATCAACAACTTGTCCGTCAAGAGCTTGTTGTTGTTTCTGGTAATCAATCCCGCCCACCAAGGTGATGATTTTCAAATCGGTGTATTTGCATAAAAGCAGTGCATCTTTGGCAATCTGCATTACTAGTTCGCGAGTCGGAGCAATGATGAGCGCACGGGGCTCACCTACAAATCGTTCTTCGGTAAGCGGGTTTTTATACAAATCGTTGATGATAGTGGTAAGAAATGCAGCCGTTTTGCCAGTACCAGTTTGAGCCTTGCCAGTGACATCATGCCCTTGCAGTGTAATTTGCAAGCTCTGTGCTTGAATGGGCGTACAAAATTCAAACCCCAGATCATCTATGGCACGCAACAAGGGTTGTGGCAAATTGAAATCATGGAATTTAATATTTGTACGGGTATTGGCTTTGGTCAGTGGAGCATTATTTTCTGGCACAGGAGAAACTGGGCTTGAATCCATCAGTAAAGTTTCCATTACCGGCGACAACGATAAACGGTAAAAGTCTGTTCACCGTCATCGGGTGGCCCTACTGCTACCAGAGTATCGCCGCGATCGGCTGATCGATTACGAGCGAGAACACGCAGCTCCTGCGCAACTTTTGAGGGTGAACGATTTAGTGCTGCTATTTTGTCTAGTACCGATACAGTGGTAGTACCTACCGTAGTACAAGCAGCCACTTCGTTACTTTGCAATATGGCCACATTTTCGCCCTGCCGAGTTAGCTTGACGAGGCTACAGGCACTTAACAAAAGTAAAAGTGAAAGTGAGAATGAGAGTGGTAAGAGTTTACGCATTATTTTTTTCCGTATTTTGTGAAGGGTTGCTGCTTATAGTGATTTCTGATTCTTGGTTCAATTGCGATTGAATTTTACGTTGACTTCAATTTGCACATCATTAGCAGCCATGTTTTGGTATTCATCAAGACCAAATTCCTGCCGATTAATAATCCCGGTGGCCACCATACCTATAGTACTACCGCCCAGCTCACCGTCAGTGCCTCCTAAAAAGTTTACATGTAATGTCCACGGTTTGGTGATGCCCATGAATTTTAGTTCTCCTGTAAAGTCGGCGCTTTTGTCTCCCGTCATTGTTACCGTGTGGCTAGTAAAGGCAGCAGATGTGAACAAGTTGGTATCAAACCAGGAACTGCTGGTAACTAATGTTTCACTTACATCTTTGTCTGCCATATTCAGACTTGCCATGTTAACAGTGGCTGTCATGCTAGAGTTGGCCATATTTTCTGGATCGAGTGTTAGGGTGCCAGCATAGTCATCAAAGCGACCTACCAGCATCAAATAATCCTGATACAAGACTTTGAAAAACACACTGCCGTATTGCTTGGTTAGTGTGTATTGCCCGCCTGCCTCCGCTGCACTAATGAAATCTGCATTCAAGATAAAGCAGAAAAAAACCATT
>CAIMTR010000375.1 GCA_903844415.1 uncultured Gammaproteobacteria bacterium | reverse complement strand
CGGCAGTGGACAAATCTGCAGGTCGAGCTAGATTTAACCGAGGCAGCTCGTATAAGTTGCAGTAGTGGTTGATTTGGTGGCTATCGAATTTGCAAGACTATCGAATTTGCAAGACTATCGAATCTATATTTTTTGCTGACAAAATATCACGAGCTACTTCCGCATCTTGGCGACCAACAAAGGGCCCTGCCTGTACTCGAAATAAATTTCTACCCGAAACAACCCCAGGCATGATTGCAACATCCATCCCTTCCAACATGATTTCGGCGCGTCGATTTTCTGCGTCTACACGGTTTTGAAAAGATCCTACTTGAAGTAGATAGTTCACCGTTTTTGTTGTGGATGACTCAGGAATAGATTGTGTGACGTTAGAGCGCGCTGTTTCGGGTTGTAGGCTAGTTAGGGTAGGTACATTGACGTCGATCTCTGCGTTGGCCAGATTATCGTAGAACGTCAGAGCGAAGTTAGGCGGTTCGCTAACATCCTCACTCACCTTTGCTATTGCGGCTTGTTCAATATTTTTTTTTTCGATCATTAACAGACCAAGATAGGTGATTATAGAAAGTATGACGCCGACAAAAAGACCAGAAAAAAACCAACTCCAAAAGTCTTGCTTAGGCAAGAAAGCACCTTTTGGTGTGGTGCGTTCAGGTTTTCGCCGAATCTTCTGCGGGCTGCTCTGCTTGCCAAAATCTTGCGCCATGTTATTTCTGCTGTACATCCAAAGTATGTGTCATTATCTAATAAACCTCGGTCGGGTCACAATCAATGCTTTTTTGCTTATTCTATCTTTAGGTGAAGTCGATTGGATCAACATCCATATGCCACCGTACTTTTTTGCCTTGCGGCAGTGCTGCTAAAGCCAAAATCAATTGTTTTCCCATGCGATGTAAGGATGATCGTTTGCTCGCTTGAATAATTAATTGCGCGCGAAATTGGCCAGCTTTTTTGCCAAGTGGGCTAACCATCGGTCCAAAAAAATGCAGATCGCGAGAGCCAAATTTTAGGGCCAGCTTGCGAGCTTCCTCTAGGAAAAGTAACGGTAATTCGCGTAAGGATCCTTCTGCGCGTAACAACAGAAAATGTACGTAGGGCGGTAAATTACCTTCTTTTCGTTGCTCCAATAGTGCGCGGGCAAACACACTATAGCCACCTGTCATTAGTTGTTGAAGTACTGGATGCTGTGGGTGATACGTCTGGATTAGCACGTGTCCCGGTTCTTCACTGCGTCCTGCACGTCCAGCAACCTGAGTAAGTAACTGCCCCAGATTTTCCTGCCCACGAAAATCAGCACTGAATAAACCGCTATCGGCATCGAGAACTGCAACCAGTGCAACTCGATCAAAATGATGACCTTTGGCCAACATTTGGGTTCCTATCAATATGCAGGGAACACCACTGTGGATGGTCGCCATGATCTGGCTGAGACTGCTTACGGTACGAGTAGTATCTCGGTCAATACGAATGATTGGGTAATCAGGGAATTCTTGTTGTAATAAAATTTCACTGCGTTCTGTTCCTAGTCCCATTGCGGCAAGGTTGTTGCTCCCACAGCTTGGACAAAGCTTGGGCTTTACTTTGCTAGCATCACAATGGTGGCAGCGCAAACCGGCAGGCTGGTGATGCAAAGTATAACTTCGTTCGCAGCGAGGACACTCGGCAACCCACCCGCACGCGCGACATAGTAATAATGGAGCAAAACCACGTCGGTTGAGAAATACCAATACTTGACGATTGCGGGAAAGCTGCTGGCGTATGTTTTGTAATAGGGTCTGTGAAAATCCTTCACGAATTTCTTGTAATTTTAAGTCGAGCAGTTGTACTTGCGGCAATTGAGCAGCTCCAGCTCGCTGGCTCAATGTCAACAAATGGTAACGGCCGCATAAGGCATTATGTAAACTTTCAAGAGCGGGAGTGGCTGAGCCTAGTACAATTGGTATTTTCAGGGTATTCGCGCGAAAAATAGCTACATCTCGGGCTGAATAGCGAAATCCTTCCTGTTGTTTGTAGGAATTATCATGTTCTTCGTCAACGATAATTAACCCTAGGCGAGGTAAGGGAGTAAAAACCGCAGAGCGTGTACCTATTAT
>CAIMTR010000374.1 GCA_903844415.1 uncultured Gammaproteobacteria bacterium | reverse complement strand
GCATGATAGAGAGTATGACTTCATGGCAATATCGAACGGATTTTATACACTGGAATACTACGAGTCAGGTGTGTTTATTGCCTGTCTAAATTCTGCTGTGGAGCATAATTTTACGCAGCAATCTGCACGGCTATTGGGCAACTGCACCGGCACGATTTTGCAAATAGGCATTTTTGAAAAACAGGTAAGGATCGAGGGATGAGCTGTAAAAAGCCTCATAAGAATCCTGATCGATCGCTAACTCTATTTCGGTATAAGTAAAATTAAGGGCCATGATTTCACCGGTTGCCAGATTGTTATAAACCGGATCAAGCGCGGATGTGGCAGATGAGCCCACGATATCACGCAAGGTTGTGCCACCATAAAAAGGCACTACTACATACAAGCCGTTACCTATTCCGTAACGACCCAGAGTTTGACCCAAATCTTCCCTGTCCTGTTTGATGCCCAATTCGCTGGCAACATCAAAAAAACCTGCAAAACCGACTGTGGAGTTGATGACAAAACGTGCCAATTCAGAGGCTGCGTTGACAGGATCCGCTTGTAACAAAGCGCTGGCTGCGGACACTGGTGCTCCAATATTGAAAAAAAAGTTTCGAAAACTACTGAGCATGCCCGGCGGCAATAAACGCAAGCTTTGAAAAATCGGTTTGAGTGCGCCGCGATAGATTTTATCGTTGAAGTCAAAAATCACCCGATTGAGGGGTTCTAAAGGGTCGGCGTTAGTGAATTCTGGTGTTTCATTTTCATCAAAAACAAAAAAGTCTTCATCAATAGTGGATGTATTTGCATCCTGCGCGAGTACGACTTGATTACTGACAAGCAGTAAAAGCAACCCAAAAACTGGCAATAGAAGCCGCAGGTTCTGCGCTGTGATGGAGTGTTGCATGTAATAGGGCCTTTACCAGAATTATTCGGCTGTAAAAATGTATTTACTGACTAACTCTTCGATGCTGATGGCATCTTCTGTTTCGCTTATCACCATGCCGTCAGTCAATAATTCTTCAAAGCCACCGGGAGATATTTTGATAAATTTTTCGCCAATGATGCCCTGCGTACGTATGGAGGCAATGGCATCTTCCTGGACTGGAACTTCTTGGTTAATACGTAAGCTGACTATGGCTTTGTAGTTGATAGGGTCAAGCTCCACCGCACTAACAGTGCCGATGCGTACGCCTGCTGCTTCCACAACGGCACCTGCCTGCAAGCCTGAAATGGAGTCAAAACGGGCGATTAATGTATAACCCTGCTGCTGGGTAAAACTTACCCCAGCTAGGTTAACTGCAAGATAGGTAAAGCTGGCAATGCCAATGATTACAAAAATTCCCACAATTAATTGGATATTCAGTTTTTGCATGTTTGTTTCCTCACGCCTTGCTGTGGCCACTTACAAAAATGTGGCGCTGGGTAATGCATTTTTTTCACTTTTTCCCGGCACGCTTTATTGTAAAAGTGAGCCAATTAAAAAATCGCTGAACAATATTGCGATGGACGACAACACGACGGCATCGGTAGTAACGAAACTCACACCCTCGGCACCGAGTGAACCTGCTTTGCCAAGGTGCATATAGTAGCCTTTGGAGCAGCAGATCAGGGAAAACAGCACGCCAAAGAATATAGACTTGATCAGCCCCAAGCGCACATCACTCCAAACTACAGCATCTATCATGCCGTTCATGTAAGAACCTTCCGCGACATTGAACATGAAAACACCTACAAAATATCCGCCTAATAGAGCGACAAAATCAAATACAGCCGTCAGCAGAGGAACGGATAACATTCCTGCGATCACTTTGGGTGCTACCAGGAATTTATCGGGTGAAATAGCCATGCATTCCATGGCGTCCACTTGTTCACTGGTGCGCATGATACCGAGTTCAGCGGTCATGGACGATCCTGCTCTGCCGACCACCATCAACGCAGTCATCACCGGTCCCAGTTCGCGAATTACGCTCAAAGCTACGCCGGAACCCAACAAATTGACCGACCCAAAACGTTCTAGGATGCTGTAAAACTGTAATCCCAGCACCATGCCGATGGTGATTCCGGAAATGATAATGAGGGTCAGAGAGCGAGCTCCAATAAAATAGATTTGTCTTATGATCGGATAAAATTTGTAAGGCGGCTGCAGCAGATGCCAGATAACCAGTAGCAGCAAGTTAAAGGTGCGACCAGCGTCTTCTAGAACGCTGATGGTGCTGGCGCCGATTTTTTCTAGAGTTTTTTGCATCAAGGTTTAACCTGGTTTTTTGGTGAAAGCACAGCTCAAGTGCTAGGTGCTGCGCTTAATAATTGTTGCCCACCAGAAGTTTTAAATGGGCCTCGGGGTCAACTACAGTTTCTCGCGGTTTACGATTGAGCATATTCTGCACTGCGGTTGTTTGTGACAACCTTATTTGCTGGGGGGTTCCGGTTTCCAATACCCTACCATCGCCAAGAATGGCAATGTGATCAGCAATCTTGAGTGCACTTTCCAGTTCGTGAGTCACTACTACAATAGTCATGTTCATGATGGTTTTCAGCATGATAATCAAAGCATCTAGGTCAGCAGAGGTAATGGGATCTAGGCCGGCGGAAGGTTCGTCAAAAAACAACAGTTTTGGATCCATGATAATGGCGCGTGCCAGCGCAGTACGTTTGATCATGCCACCCGACAACTCAGCGGGCATTAGATGTTCGTGGGGCAACATATTGACCATGTCCAGCTTGATACGAGTCATGATTTGAATGGTTTTTTCGTCCAGTTGAGTGTGTTCACGCAGGGGCAGCTGGATATTTTCCGCCACCGACATCGAGGAAAATAACGCACCACCTTGAAACGCTACACCCATTTTTTTTCGTATTCGGTACATTTCACGGGTGCTGGCGGTGGTGATATCGGTGCCCAGCATGTGAATGCTGCCTGCGGTAGGTTTTTTTAAACCAAGAATACATCGCAGCAAAGTGCTTTTGCCGACTCCGCTGCCACCCATAATCACCATGATCTGGCCGGCTGGAATTTCCAGATTGATGCCATTAAGAATATTGCGCTCACCATAATTGACTACCAGATCCCGGACCGATATGGCTGTTGAGTGTGCTTGTACGTAAGGATCGGTCATGGTTTCTTACTGTGGTAGTTGCTGCTTAAATTGTTCGGGTGTGGTGTACAGGGAAAAAATTTTGTCTAGGCGTGTCATGGTCAATACTTGTAACGTTGCGACACTTATGTTGAGCAGACCAAATGACAATTTAGCCGATTTTGCAGACTGTAATCCTTCAACCAAAGAGGCAATACCAGCGGTATCGATGTAACTAACCATTGCCATGTCGATCAGCAAAGGATTGCCATTTTTCATCGATCCCAGAATTTTTTCTCGCAGTTTGGGTGAGTCGTGTAAATCCACTTCACCGCTGAGCTGCAAGATGTCATAACCAGACAGGGACTTGATACTGCTTTCCATACACTTTCCTGACAAGTTTCAGTGCTGCTGCAGACTTTTTTTTCATCTACAGAAGATTGCCGCAATTTTTGGTTGTACTTTCGATTAAGTGCACTTTACCCATTATTTCGTTGATGATGTAACAACTCAGATTACTTGGCCGGATTTAATCTAGTGGCCTCGACCGCATCTGTTAGGCACAGGTTTTATGCTGGGCAAAATCATCAAGACGAAAGGTCATCAAATCTGTAATCAAGTCGTGATGTTTCCTGCGCAAGCGCTGTTGTCTGGGTGTCTTGAAGTATTTGTTGATCAGTAATTGGAGGTTGCTCATTTCATCGGGCTGTTTGAGGACTCTGGCCAATCCTGCGTACAGGCGGTCATTATACAAATAGAGGTTCGACTGTGCCAGCGAGAAGCTGATTTCTTCAAAGACTTGATTGCGCGATTACCGGCGCAAGAAAAAATTTCGGAGAATGTGAATTATTCTTCATGCTTACTGGGAACTCGGTCAATATGAACCGGTTGGGAATTCGTTCGGGTGGCAGTGTTCAGCTATTCCGATGATGAGGCTCGCATTCTGCCCAATGCCGCGCTCAACATTTGCATGATACTCCTGACCTTGTTTTCATCAATCTGCTGCTCTATTGTGTTTATGGCTCTTCAGAAAACTGTATAGATAGCATCGAAGGCTCATCCTAGATTCATAATGAAAGTGGTAATTGAAAGTTAGAGAGATATTCACTTTAGGTGCTAGCTATGTACGTAGTACGAAGAGAGTCGTGAAATATTCCTGTATTAATGAAGGTTATTTCTAAAAGATTGATCAAAGAAAAACAAAAAGAACAACAAAATTAACTAGCACAGGTTCACAAAAAG
>CAIMTR010000373.1 GCA_903844415.1 uncultured Gammaproteobacteria bacterium | reverse complement strand
TGATACATTATCCAGTGACTTTGCTTTCAAAAACGTTTATGAAACCAACGATCATCTAACAATCCTGTCAGCATTGACCAACCTTTTGGGCCGACTGGTGAACGCAGATTTTCTGGTGCTGGTGAATGATCAAGATGGCACTGTCATTGCCGACACCCTGCAGCCTGCTCTTATTGGTGTAGAGCCAACCTGGAGTAATTTGATTAACTCTGCACGTATCCTAGATCGTGCAGGTGAATACCCCGAAGCTGCCGATGTAGTAATCGTGAATGGCCACCCTTATCACTTGACGGTGTTACCTTTTTTTAATCCTGAACTGGTAGCATGGTTAGGATTGGGATTTGAACTTAACCAGACATTTACCGAAAACTTCAAAAAAACCATTTCTGCTGATGTTTCAGTTCTGTTCAAAGACACAGATCAACTTTGGCACATCAATGGTTCGACCATGCCTGATTCAACTCAGGGCGACTTGCAAAGCCAGTTCAACAACATACCTAATCAAGGTCTAGACAGCCTATTAACTCTGGATAATGCTGATTACGTAACTATGGCAAAGCCCATTAGCCAAGACCTTCGTACTGTAGAAATAGTATTGCAACGATCGCTCAAGGAACAACTCGCACCTTATGAAGAGCTCCAAGGTGTTTTGTTCACTATCTTCGCACTTGGACTAGCCATACTTGCTGCTGGTATCGTATTTATTTCGCGTACCGTTACCCACCCATTACTGCTGTTGGCACAAGGCGCGCGCCGTATCAGAGACGGTGACTACCAACAGCAAGTAATAATTGCACATCAAGATGAATTCGGAGAACTTGCCCAGTCTTTTAACGGCATGGTTAAAGGACTTATCGAGAAAGAAAAAGTCCGTGATTTGCTTGGGAAAGTGGTATCCCCACAAATTGCCAACGAACTACTTAGCAAAAACCTTGAACTCGGCGGCGAAGAAATTGAGCTCACAGTTCTATTTTGCGACATGCGCGACTTCACTACTCTGTGCGAAGGGAAGACCCCTCAACAAATTTTACAATTACTAAACGAATATTTTTCTGCGATTTCCGGCGTAATCGAAAGTAATGGTGGTGTAGTCGATAAATATATCGGCGATGCAGTTATGGCACTGTTTGGTGCGCCAGTCTCTTATGCAGATGCACCCTCGCGGGCAATTCGTACTGCTTTAACGATTTACAAAGTGCTGGATGAAGTCAATACGAGTTTCAGTTCACGCGGCCTCAGTACCGTCACTATTGGAGTGGGAATCAATACTGACACAGTAGTTGTTGGTAATGTAGGCTCCTCTACTCGCCTGAATTACACAGCACTTGGCGATGGTGTTAATTTGGCCTCACGCTTGGAAGAATTAACCAAGCGTTATGGGGTTAATATTATTGTCAGCGAGTTTACCCGTAACAAGGCCAGCGAATTTTTATATCAGGAACTTGACATGGTTAGAGTAAAGGGAAAAAGCGTACCAGTACGTATCTTTTCGCCTTTGAATTTTACCACTGAGGTAACCCTAGGTTTACTTACAACGCTCGATGACTACCACGCTTTTATCAGAGTTTATCAGGCAGGGAATTTCATAACTGCCCAGCAATTACTAGATGTTTACACTACGCGTTGCCAACTAACCGGATTTACTCCTAACCACACCATCATAAATCTATATCGTGATCGCTTGCATAAACTACAGGCAGATGTTCCTGTTGATTGGGATGGCGTGCATACTTTTACTGATAAATAATCAGCAAAAATTTAGACTAAGAATATATCTGCTAAAGATAAACGGATGTCACTGCAAATGTCACGTTATCGCCCACCTACCAAACCCATGTCTCCGTACATTACGCCTGAGGGTGAACGCGCTTTAAAAGATGAATTACATTTTCTCTGGAAGATAGAACGTCCCAAAATAACACAGTCGGTAAGTGAAGCCGCTGCGCAGGGTGATCGATCAGAAAATGCTGATTACATTTACGGCAAAAAACGCTTACGAGAAATTGATCATCGAGTTCACTATTTACGCAAAAGGCTAGAAATACTGCGGGTAGTGAAGGAATTACCTACCGATCAAAGTAAAGTGTATTTTGGTGCATGGGTAGTACTTTTGAATGAAAAAGATGAGTCAGTTCGATACCGCTTAATAGGACCTGATGAAATCAATACTGCCTGTAACTACATCAGCATCGACTCAGTGCTTGGACGAGCATTGTTAAGCAAACCACTGGATGCCGAAATTACGGTGCAAACACCCTCTGGGCAACACAGATACATCATTGCCAACATCGAATATCCAGCTTTTTGATATTGGTTCAGTAAAGGGTTGTTTATATGGAACACGTCACAATCGTTGGTTTCAAAAAAGTGTTGGGCACTAGCATTACCATCCCAATGGAGATGCTCAATGCCGCCGATCTTATACGTCGTATTGATGGAAAACGGCACCCTAAACTTCACATCCAGTTAGTCAGCCCGGACGGTTGCAACATCCCCCTGACGGGTGGTTTGGAACTGGTATGCTCAGCAAAACTGGAATCGGTAACCAAAACTGATCTAGTGATAGTGCCCGCTCTGTGGGGAAACCCAAAAGGGGTTATTCCTCTCTACCCCCAATTGTTGTCGTGGCTACAACAACATCACCACCAAAATACATTAATTTGTGCGGTAGGTACCGGCAGTTATTTCCTGGCTGAGGCGGGCTTATTAAAAAACAAAGTTGCTACTACCCATTGGTATTACTTCGATCAATTTGCTCAGCTATATCCTGAAGTACATTTGCAAAGAGATCGCTTCATCACCAAGGCAGGCAATGTGTACTGTGCCGGCAGTGTAAATTCAGTACGTGATGTAATGCTGCATTTTATTGAAGAGACTTATAACGCAGGAGTTGCAAATCAAGTATCACGACATTTTACCCATGAGGTCAAACGCTCCTATACTTCTACTTTTTTAAAAAATTCACCTCACAACTATCATGATGATGAATCAATTGTTGAAATTCAGGACTGGATGCACAACCAGTTTCACAGTGCCATCAGCCTAGAAAATTTGGCAACAAAATTTGATATCAGTATACGCTCTCTCAATCGTCGATTTAAAAAAGCTACCGGCAAATCTCCACTGCAGTACCTGCAAATTATTCGCATGGACAACGCCAAAGAATTATTACGAACAAGTAATTTAGCAATTGCTGAAGTAGCTTTTAATACTGGGTATTCTGATAGCAGTTATTTCTCGGCTCAGTTTAAAAAAGCTATTTCAATGACACCGAAAATCTATCGTGACATGGCGCGAAAAAAATTATTCAAAGTGAACACAACACCAAAATAGCGGATGAAATCTGGGCTGATGTGTGAAGAATCAGCCCAGATAAGTGCACTAATTACACCTCAGGAGCAGAGTCACCCACTGTCAGTACCGATAGAGTATCTTCATGTTTTTTGGTATTTCGAATCTGTGCACGCTGCTTTCCATATACGGATTTCAGACGACGTTCGAGTGCATTAAAAGCGTCGCGAATGGCGACATAGATATCTTCATGCTCGTGTTTGTCGTGCTGTTCGTGAGCAATCACAATGTCATAGTTTGGGATTAAGGCTTCCACTCCTATATGGTAAACCTTACCTTTGAAGTGATTTTTATGGGGAGATTCTAGAATAACTCTGAGACTCTGGATTTCGTCACTGAAGCGTTCGAGTTTTGAAAGTCTTTTATGAACCGCGTCTTCTACTGCTTGGGAATGTTCTATACCGCGGAATACAACTTGCGTATTACTAATCATAGATGCGTCTCCTGAATGCGAATACTTTTTAACCAGGTAACTTTTTTCTATTTGCTAGCCAACTTTTCCATAGGTAAAAAAAACCGATCTTTCTTCCTTAAAATTACATTTCCCTGCAGCTCGATACTACTCACCCAAGGAGATCTGTCAATTTTATTAATACATTTTGTGACATAAAACAAAAAAAATGATGACCACATGGTGCTTGTCATTCCCCTACCAGTGTTACTGCTGGTATTTTTTGCTATTGGTCATAAAAATTTGACTGCCGATTTGTTGTTTTGTTCCATAAATTTTAATCCTGCTTGATGAAACACCAGTGCCAAGGTTCATAGCACACACCAAAAGGATTTTCTTTGGGAAAAGACATATGAAATCCGAACTTTTCTGCGCAAACTGAAAGCCATGCAAAAGCAGGGCTGGTTTCAAAGTTCACTTCCAGAAAGGGATAACCAGGACATCCTATGTCCACAGCACGACCTGAGTGATGTTCACTATATCCAGGAGCGG
>CAIMTR010000372.1 GCA_903844415.1 uncultured Gammaproteobacteria bacterium | reverse complement strand
TGGGGTGTCGCCAAGCGGTAAGGCAACGGATTCTGATTCCGTCATGCGTTGGTTCAAATCCAGCCACCCCAGCCAATTACATTTCTGTTTCGATTTCTTGAAAAACCTATGACTAACGCATAGAAATTGAAGTCAATGTGGCAACTATAATGTCACCATTTTCACCCCTGCCTGACCGGAATTTAGAATGGACAACGAAATCAACTACAAAAGTAACCCTCTACATGGTGTAAGTTTAAAAACTATGCTGACCGAGTTGGTCGATCATTACGGCTTTGAAATTCTTTATGCTTATTTATATATAAACTGTTTCAAGACAAACCCAAGCATCGTATCTAGTATGAAGTTTCTAAACCATACCGATTGGGCGCGTGAAAATGTTGAGGGGTTTTATTTATATCAGTTCAAAAGCTTACCGAGGGCGTCTGCCGAGCAGTTTTTATTACCTCCTAGAGATAGGGTTATACCAGTAGGTCAGGCGCCGGGTACGCCTACTGAACTCAGCCTAGAAGATGCCGAGCACCTGCGTGCAAAACGTGCCAAGAAGGCAGATGGATTTCGTTCTGGTCCTGGCAGGAGCACTGCTGCTCAACGCGGTCGGAACTCACCCAAACTTGAAAAAAGTTACGAGCGCAAAACTAAGGATGAATCGGTACAAACCCCAAGCACCTCAGTTTGGGGCGCTGCTAATCCTTGGGGCAAATGTAAGGAATAAATGGCGATAACTCACAATTAAAATATGGCGGACTCAAGCTCCTATTGCGAGAATACACTGAGGATACTGATTAATTCCAAATTGCTGCCAATCACTCAAGCCACACTTTTTCAACCGTTTGTGGAACCCATCCGCAATGAGGCACTTGCTGCTACCGCTTGTCCCGATATACTACCAAAATGAATATCACTCTTTTTCCTAACCCACGTCGCCCAAACATTGGCCTACGTCCCAAAAGCGAGGCACAGAGGCCACTGCTCCCGCAGCATGCACGGCTATGCCCAGTGCTCGAGGCAGGCAGTTCTCTGGGCGCTTTAGTCTATCCCTCGCTGTCAAAAAATGAACAGTTTCAAATTGGCTATGAGGGTGAGGGTGTATACCACTTCGCATATTCGGTGAATGCCACCGGCAGCAAATGGGAGCAGCTGTTTACCATCACCTATCAGCTGGCGATGGGCGGCATTGGCATGCGTAGAGAAGAAGTGAAACTGATGATTCCCGAGACCCAAGGATTCAAAGAAACCGCCAAGACAATTGCCCGGATGTTATTCGCTCCCGATGACCTAGGTACGCCAACAGGAGCGGTGACGCTGCGTGGCGCGTACAATTTCCAAACACCACCTGGGTGGGATACAGTGTACTCCTCTGTCCTGAATCAAACTGAGCGGCCCATCGCTCCTTTGTTAGTGATTAGGGTACAAACCGATTGGTACGTGCACGATTCCGAGTTCCGCTACATATTGATGCCCGGCGAGACGATTTCTGCATCACACAGCTTGCCGGTAGGCCAAGTCTTTTTTGTGCCGCGCGAGGAAATCACGTTTCGTGATGGAACAGAACAAGAAATCGCACAGAGGCAAAAGACTAGCCAAGTATTCTTCAATGAGAAGGCTGCCCACAAGTTAACAACTCCGTACGGGCTTGAATACAGCCCGCACTACCAACGCAAAAGCCGCGAGCAGCAGAAAGCTGGTACCAGTGCCACAAACGAAAGCGACGCCGAGATCGCTACAGGCAAGAAGCTTTAGCTTGTAGATCGACACTTCACATGCGGGGGCATGAATAAAAAATTACAAAAAAAACCCGGATAATTCCGGGTTTTTTTTGTAAATGTTGAATTAGTTTGTATAGTCGATCGGATTGTAATCTGGCGAACACACTTCAACGATACAGATCGAATTTAACGTGCGGTCAGCTGGAGGAGTCTCGAGACCTGCCTCGACCATCAGTGCGCGAAGTACTGCCGCCGTTTCAGGATGGGGAATAGCAGACTGTACACCGACGCGAACCAGACCGTCTGCATAATCAATTGCCAGCCACGTGTGAGCGGCCAACTCGGCACTGCCGCGGTTGTCGGTATTACCGAAGTCACGAATGTCCATACGAGCGCCTGCCGCTACGAGAATTTGCACCACTTCAGTGGATCCCTTGTGCGCTGCACCATGCAAGGCTACTCGTCCCGTGTCGGCCTGATAATTGGGGTCGATGCCCAGTTCCAGTAACAATTTCACGGTTTCAACCGTCTTCTGTGTCGACTTTTCGTTGGTGACACCTTCAACCCAACCGATGCCAGCGGCCGCAGCTAGTGGCGTCACGCCCAGATTGGTATTGATAAGTGGATCAGCACCGTACTCGAGCAGGAGTCGCAACAAATCAATGTCACCAGACTGCGCAGCCCGCAGAAAGGCTGTCGCACCTTCTTCGTCTAACCACTGGTTGGTGAAAACCGTTCGGGTCTCCGTGCTTTCGGTCATACGTGCATTAACATCTGCGCCTTTTTCGAGAAGAAGCTTTATGAATTCCATATGGTCCATATCGGGCTGCCGCGTGGGGTAGTCACCGCCCTCGATGTTGCGATTGTCCGTCGCTATGTATAACGGCGTCCAACCACCCTTATTGGTGATATTGACATCTGCACCATGCTCAATAAGAAATTTACCCATCAGATAGTTACTGTTCTGGGTTGCCGCCAACAGCGGAGTCCAGCCGTAACGGCTGACCTGGTTCACGTCGGCCCCAGCTTCCAGCAAAACTCTCGCGGCGTCGATAACTCCGGAGCGCGCCGCGTATACCAGCGCTGTCAACTCGCCCGCGTCTGGCTCCCGAACGCCGCGATCTCGGTTAAAGCCGCCTCCCCCTGGTTGTTCGTCGCAAATACCAATGGCATTCTTAATACAACCACATACAGAATTAGTTTCAGCAGCAGCACTCTGCGTAACTGGAGCATTACCAGGATCAGCCACAGCGTTCAGCGTGCTCAGCTCCGGCGACAACTGTTCGCATTGGATAGCACGTACTTGCAACTGTACCGATTTCCGGGGATCTTCGGACTTGCCCAACGCCGCGGTACGCCCATCGCGTAATACTGGAGCAGAACGTGCAGCAATATCAGCACCTTTTTCTATCAATAGAGCCATAACTTCAGCATGGCCCTGATCGGCAGCTTGCATCAAAGCAGTCGTCCCGCGTGCATTTTCACTAGCATTCGGATCTGCGCCATTGTTTAGCAGCACACGCACCGCATCCACATGGCCGGAGCGCGCAGCCAACATTAGAGGCCTGCGTCCGAGTGGAAGTTGCTCGTTGGCATCAGAACCACCCTTGAGTAAGGTCTCGAGCATCAATGCGTCACCACTGATAGCTGCCAGCCACATCGGAGTAGAACCGTTACGATTTGCCGCCAAAGGATCGGCTCCAGCCTTAAGCAACAGCTCGGCCAGAACAGCATCGCCGTGATAGGCCGCCCATTGCAGTGCGGTAGCACCGTCTGCTTGACCAGAATTCACATCAATGCCTTCTTGTATCAGACGGCTCACTGCTGCGTTATCGTGCTGCATTGCTGCATCAGCCATCTCAGACTGCGCGACAGCAATGTTTGCGAATCCTATAATCAACACCAGTGCAACTGTTCTTATGCCTATCATGTGAAGCGTTTCCTCTATACGTAGTAATACGTTGTCCGTTCAGGCTGTTATATATTGTCCAACCGCCCCGTACTATCGCCAAAGCTTTCTCGGTTAATATCAAACTGATCCAATATGCTTAACAACAGGTTGCCCGTGGGTACTGTCTTCGTGGGGTACGCCAAGTGACGTCCGCCCTGCAGCCTGCCGTTGTTACCACCGATAAGAATATGTGGCACATCGTAATGCAGATGTTGATTCGGATTTCCCAAGTTGCTGCCGTACAGCAGCAATGAATGATCTAGCAGTGAGCCATCGCCATCCTCAGTCTTCGACAACTTGTCGACAAAGTACGCCAGCATCTTGACGTGGTACTGGTTAATCTTGGAAAACTGATTGATCCGACTTGGATCCTCACCATGATGCGAGCCTCCATGAAAACCCAGGGTGGGGGATTCGCTTTCTGGATAGACGCGACCGGTGAGATCGCGCGCCAAAAGCATGGTGCCCACACGGGTAATATCGGCTTGATACGCCAAGGCCAGCAAGTCGAACTGTAACTTGATGTGCTCATCAAAGGACTGCGGAATGCCCGGAGGTATGTCGAAATTTTCGGGTGCTGCCGTTGTTGCTCCGGCGGCAATCTCTAGGCGTCGCTCGATCTCGCGGACGTTTTCGGTGAAACTGTCTAGACGCACACGGTCCGGCGCGCTGATCTCTTTACGAAGACTAGATATCTTGCCAGTGATCGAGTCTAGGATGCTCTGGTTGCGCTCGCGGCGCTCCACACGCTGTGCGGGTGAGCTACCACTGCCAAACATACGCTCAAACACCACCTGTGGGTTCAGTTCCATCGGTAGCGGTGTTGTCGGTGTTGACCAAGAAATCGTGTTGGTATACACGCAACTGTACCCTTCACCACAGTTGCTCGAACCCGAACCCGGATCCTCTACCGACATTTCTACTGAAGGCAGCAGTGTTGCTCGACCGATCTTTTGGGCAATAATCTGGTCTATCGTTTGGGCAGCGTAGACATCAGCTCCCGCTGTTTTCCGAGGTTTCTCGGCACCCAGGAAGGCAGCAGCGACCCAGTGGTCGGCGCCTGTTTCGCCCGGTGGTGGTTCTGCGGAGGTGGAATGGAGACCAGTCAAGATATTCAAGTGATCCCGGAACGGCTCCAAAGGCTTCCAGATAAACGGTAGCTCTGCAGCTAGCGCGCCAACCGTCTCGGGAACCCAGTAGCCAGGTGCCGCGCCGTGACAAACAAAGCCCCCCCAGAATCGTGGTGGTGGCACTGCGGCAGTCTGCGCCAATGCCGTCGCTGCGGGTATCATCGCCTCAAGTAAGGGGAGTCCAAGCGCCACACCAGCACCCTTGAGCAGGCTGCGTCGTGCAATGTGCTTTTTAGTAATAAACATAGGTTACTCCTTAATCGTAGCTACGGTAGTTTTCAAATTCATGGTGAAAGCTGGGCTTTGTATGACCCCCATCACAAGCGCGGAGAATCGATAGTTATTGTTAGCTGCGTTTCTTGTAAGTGAACGGATCAGCGGCATGTCTTCGTACTCCGCGCCGCGTCCCATGGCATAGGTCAGCAACTTTTCGGTCACGCCCTGAGCAAACAGATCACCCTTACGCAGCGTAAGTTCGCGCAGGCTCTTGATTCCATCCAAGGAGCTACCTTCGGTAATGACGCCAGTAGCATCGATCGCGTTGCCCTCATCTTCAGTCCGCCACTTACCAACGGCATCGAAGTTCTCCATAGCAAATCCCAGCGGCTCAAACATTTTGTGACAGGTGGAGCAAGTCGGGTCGGTTCTATGCGCCTCCAACCTTGCCCGCAAGCTTTTGGGTGCTTCGCCTGGAACCTGGGTCAAATTTACCTCTACTCCAGGCGGCGGATCGGGAGGACTAACGTCAAAGAACGTTTGTAGAAACCATTTGCCCCGTTTGATCGGCGACGTACGAGCAGCGTCGGACGTGGTTGTAAGTAGAGCACCCTTGCCCAACAATCCACGCCGCACATCCAGTTCCGGCCCCACCAGTTCCACACGACGGAACTGCGATCCATAGACATTGGGTATCCCGTAGTGCTTGGCAAGCCGCTCGTTTACAAAAGTGTAATCGGCTGTCAGCAAGTCCATGATGCTACGATCTTCCTGAATAATGCTGCCGAAAAACAATTCGATCTCGCGCCGGAATGCTTCGCGCAGTGTACTGTCAAAGTCCGGAAACAGTTCCACAACCGGCTCTTTGGCCGCCATGCCACGCACATTCAACCATTGCCCTGTGAAATTTTGTATGAAAGCTTCCGAACGCGGGTCGGCAAACATCCGTTTGACTTGCTGTTCTAGCACACCATCGTCATGAAGACGTCCCTCGGAGGCAAGCTGTATCAACTCCTCATCCGGAATACTGCTCCACAGGAAAAACGAAAGACGAGAGGCCAATTCAAGATCGCTAATTTGGTAAGGAGTTCCGGGTGCGACAGCTAGCGGTTCGATTTCGGAACGGTAGATAAACTCTGGATCCGCGAGCACGCGCTGTATAGCTCCCTCAATGCCGTAATCGAAGCTACCCCCTGCTTCGCGACCGGCTAGAAAGAAGCCCATCATCACTTCTAGGTCGGCATCGGTCACTGGACGGCGAAAGGCTTTACCTGTCAGCGTCGAAATTATTTGACGTGCGCATAGAGCTTCCTCGCTGACGTTTTGCGGGTAACATTCGAAAATCTTCTCGCGGCTGGCCGTGTTAGTGGCTGGCTGACCATTGTGAGGCCCTTCAATGAAAACCTGGCCGACGTGCGGATAGAACGTGTACCCCGAGATCGAACCCGGCGAGTTCATGGTTCGAACAAAGGACTTGTTCAGCCCTGTGTCGGGCAGGTCGCTGGTGACAATAAATGTCACGCCAACTTTGTGAAATCCACCCTTGATTGGAATGGCAGGTGTCCGGCCGCCTATACCTTCTGTATTACCTATTTCCTTGTCCCAGTCGTACAAGTAGACACGCTCGCCATCTATCGTGACTTCTAGCTGCTCGCCTTGGACATTACCCAAAACCCGGGTGAAATAACCAGTCATACCCTTCACAGTGAATACATATTCCCCATCGGCCGGGAACTCGTGTTCGATCAGCATGCCGCCGCGTGTGCCGAACGGCAGTCCTTCGATATGAGTATTTTGTGAAGTATCAACTGGTACATCAAACACGGCCAGCGTGGGAGCAATCTCGGTGCCCATTGCCAAGCGACTGATATTGCCAGCGGCCGACAGGTACGCCTCCATTAGCGCCGGTGAAGTGGTCAAAGTTCCAGCCATGTTGTCGAACCCGTGACTAGAGTCGTCAGGGGGCAAAAAGGTCGTGGCATCAATATTTAGAGCCAAGAGATCACGAACCGCGTTCGAATATTCAGCACGATTGAGCCGGTGCAGACCTGGGGCCGGGAGGTAAGCAGATTCAGATGCAGCCCGCTGGTCAATAGCTTGCTCCAAGCTTGCAGCCAAGCGTTGCACAACCTGATCTTCCGGACGCGCCTCACCCACAGGCGGCATCATGCCGGCACGAAGGCGTTTAATAAGTTTTTCCCCTGTTTCTGGAATCTCGGCAAGCTTATGGGCATCCATCCCCTCGAGATCAATACCGCCAGAATAATCTTCAAGGTTGTGACACTTGACACAATACTCTTCAAAAATGGCACCACTATCTACGCCGGTATCCTGGGCAAGCGTGTAGTTTGCACTTAGAGCAACACTCCCTAAAATAGTGAATACTCGGGAAAATGCTTTGAATACGATTTTTTGATTCATACTGTTTCTACCTTGCCTTTGCTTGTTTTGCATCAGGTTTTTTGTAAGTCGGTGGGGGATGTGGGCGGCGTCATTGTAAGCCGACCCTGCCCCCACTTGAAACCAATCTATATCCTTTTTCAGGATCCGTTGAAGCGCAGACAGATGATCTAATATTGATCCAGTCAACGCCAGCGTTCGACAGACAATTCCTTTGTTTTTTCCTTTTTTAATTATACCGGAGTACCTGCCCCAACTAAGGCATAACCACACACCAAGCTTCCTGTGATATTGTCTGTCATCTGTCAGTTCAACAACCGAGGGATTACGCTATGTCATCGAAAGAAAAACGAACAGTGCCAGCCGCAGCCATCGAACTCTACAACCAATACATCCATGGCGAGATCAGTCGCCGGGCATTCTTGAGCAAAGCGAAGCAGTTTGCCGTGGCCGGCCTCACCGCTAGCGCGCTAGTGGAAGCGCTAATGCCCAATTATGCGTTGGGGCAGCAGATTGCTCATGACGATGAGCGTATCAGCGCAAGTTACGTGACTTTGCCCTCGCCCCAAGGCCATGGCTACATCCGAGGCTACCTAGTGCGCCCCTTCAGTGCCGACAGTCGCTCAGCCGAGCCAACCAAACTCCCCGGCATCATTGTTGTACACGAGAACCGTGGACTCAATCCGCACACAGAAGACGTGGCGCGCCGACTGGCCCTTGCCAATTTCATGGCTTTTGCCCCTGACGTGCTCACCTCGGTAGGAGGCTATCCAGGCGATGACTTTCAGGGTGGACAGTTGTTTAACGGCCTCGACGCCAACAAGCGTTTTGAGGATATCGTGGCCAGCGCGTTGTGGCTAAAAGGACGTGCCGACTGCACGAGTAAAATCGGTGTGACCGGCTTCTGCTATGGCGGCGGCGTCTCAAACCAACTGGCTGTACGGCTCGGGGCAGATCTTGCAGCTGCCGTGCCGTTCTACGGTGCCGCACCTGCGGCGGAATCGGATTTATCGCTTATCAAGGCTGCTATTCTCGTTCAGCATGGCGCGTTGGACACACGACTGGTTGAAGCATGGCCGGCCTTTGATGAGGCACTAACAGCAGCTGGGGTGATACACGAGGGCCACCTCTATCCAGGCGCCGTGCATGGCTTCTTCAACGACGCCACGCCCGAACGTTACAACGAAGCAGCGGCCACAGAAGCCTGGACTCGGATGGTCGGCTGGTTCAACACGCACGTAAAAGGCTGAGCTTAAATTTGCAATACTGATAGCTCTGATTTAAAAATTTATCCATGGAAAACCACACCGATTTGTCATTCCGGCGCAGGCCGGAATGACAACAATAGCAAGTGGCGCTTTTTCATATAACTATTAACAGTGCTGCACAAATCTCATTTCCGTTAGTGTGTACAACCCTGCTGCACTGCCTCGAACCCATCAAACAACCGACTGGCATTGGCACCCGCGAGGGTTTCTATTCTGTGTGGCTGACCCTGCTCTACACTGTACTTGACTACTGCGCCATGTGCGTCCAAAAATTCCGCTTCACGCCTCATCTCATCATGCCAACGGTACTCGTCATTCTCGCCCACATAAAAGTAGGCACACATGTGGCTTAGCGCGAGCAACTTCTCATCAGAGGGCTGCCATAAGTAGCCGGGCAACGCGGTCACGGACAGAAAGTATTCCGGGTTAGCAGCGGCCACATGGAATGCAGCAATACCCCCGTTCGACACACCCGCGATATGAAATTTGCCACCAACAATGTGGTAGGACTGCAACAGCGCAACCAAGAATTCAGGAAATATCTGTTCGCCGCCCTGAAAGAACAACATACCATTCGGTGCAGCTGGTGCGACGACGATGTAGCCGCGCCGTTCTGCTTCGACCTGAAAATTGCGAGAAAGAATTCCGTCCACAGTATTCATGGTCTGGGGACCGCCACCAAATGCGAGAATGGCCGGATACGCCTTGGTTGCGTCGTAACCGTCAGGAAGCACAACTTTATATTGCACTTGGACACCAGCCACTTGCATACTTTTTTCTTCTACACTTGCCACAACACTGTTTACCGCAAGTACAAATGTCGCCGCGCTGACCAGCTTAAAACCAATCTTGAGCAGATGACTCTTAGGCATAATATTTCCCCCAGCCGGAGCGAGACCGGCTACTAAAGTTTAATTAGAATAATCATAGTGCAACAATTCAATTTCCATTAGAACATAAGAGCAATAGTGTGCCTTCGACATATCTACCACCCTAGGCAGATGCATATTTTTTGCAGAATTATGCAAATATTGAACACCTGCTTTACCCAGCTGACACGTTATTTATAGCAAGTAAAATTAGAAATTTGTTGAGAAGCCCGTTGAACCGATATATATATGCATAGCTTTTAGAACTATCAATAAATAAAATTAAGAACAAGTGCTGCCCTGTACTACTACTTATTAACAACAACTTGAATAAGGTGCCGAATTAGCAAGGTTCAGCGGCTTTTAAACACACACCCGAGGAAAATATTTTGACCCAAATAACTAACAAGAAAATCAAACAATTCGGCACTTTGACAGCGGGTATGGTATTGGGAATGGCATTGGGCATACCTTTGCCATTACAAGCAGCTGATCAACCAGATTTCAGCGGAGTTTATCGGTCATATCGTGATCCTGCCGCAGCCGCTCCTGCCGCACCCACTGCTGTTTTGAAGGCAGCAGCACAAGCCAAGGTAGATGAAATTAATTTTATTCTCGAAGGCACTGGCGAAACCGGTGGCGGCTGGTGTTTAGGTTATGGCATGCCCGCATCCATGATGAGTTCTGGCGGTTATCCGATGGAATTTATTCAACGCCAGGAACAAATCACTTTTATATACGAAGCCCATGGTGAGATTCGCCGCGTCTATATTGGCGATGACAATCAAATCGCTGAAGCAGACTTATTCCCCGATCGCAACGGTTATTCCAAAGGCTGGTGGGAAGGCAACGAACTGGTAATAGAGACTACGCATCTGAAAGAACAAGTAGACGGTCGCCAGCCCCATAGCGAAAACGCCACCGTCCTAGAGCGTTATCATCAGCAAACTGGCCCAATGAACGAAGATTTGTTGGTTGCCACGATGACATTGACCGATCCTGATTTTTATACTGCTCCACTTATTGAAACCAAGACTTGGCTGCGCGATGCCCAAGCACGTATGTTGCCTTACGAATGCGCCGAACCAACCTGGTACGAAAGACTAGAAGAATTAAGAGCTGCTAAGGCCGCCAAGTAACAAAGCACCACTTTTAATCAATTAGACAATTACATATAAAAAGGTATCTATCATGAAAATAACAACCATCTTTGCAAACATTGTTGCCTTGTCATTTCTGAGTACCGCGGTATTGGCGCATCATTCTGCCGCTCAATTTGATTTAAGTATCAGGGACAATAAAGTAACTGGTATTGTGAAAGAATTCAGCGTTGCCAACCCACACACCAAAATTGTGCTAGAAATTACCGACGCCAAAGGCACTCGCGACATAGAGTTTGAAGGCCACAGCCGTAACAACTATTATCGTAACGGCTGGCGTCCAGCCTTGATCAACGTTGGCGACACCATCAGCATAATGTCTGGCCCGATGCGTGATGGTTCAGATGGCGGTTACGCGCTTTCTGTTATAGCTGCAGATGGCACCAAGTTTTAAACGCCTTAACCTTTGGCCAGGAGAATTAACTTGACTACTACAAGAAAGATCTTCGTTTTTTTTGCCACCTTATTTGTACTTGCAGTTACCACAGCCAGCGCTGCCTTCGCGCATCACTCCACAGCAATTTATGATTCAGAAAATCCGGTGGAACTGACAGGCACCGTGGTGGAATGGAAATTCACTAATCCGCATTGTTTTATTGTTTTTGAAGTGACCGCCGCCGACGGCAGTAAAGTTAAGTGGAGTGTCGAAGGAGGCAATACCAGCGGACTTTTTCGGCGCGGCTGGACTCCGATGACACTCAAAGCCGGTGACGAAATTATGGTAACTGTCAGACCACTGCGTAGTGGCTCCCCTGGCGGCAACTACAGTAATCCGCGCTGGGCCGATGGCCGAGTTATTGATCCAAAGGCAGCAGGTTAATCAAACAATAGAGCCTTGCAGAACACTGCAAGGCTCGACCTTCCGACCAATAACGTTTATTGAGTTATTCGGTTGTTACTGTTGCACAAGGGAACACAAATCCGTGAAAAATATTTCCGTAAAAATACTCAGCACAATCACAACAATAACGTTTCTGCATATCAATTTTGCCAGCGCAGCAACAACAGCCAGCACATATCCCGATTGGAGTGGTCAATGGGAACGTATTGGCAGCCTTAATTGGCCGCCGGAAGGTTATGAAAAAGCAGGACCAGCACCGCTAACCCCTGAGTACCAAGCGGTCTACGAACACAATCTGGAGCTTCGTAAAAATGGAATTTTAGCCGGCGATCCGCCTGCAACCTGCTTGCCTCCAGGCATGCCGCGTATGATGAAAATGAGTTTCCCTATGGAAATTATTGTCACACCAAAAATTACTTACATTTATGCCGATTGGGAGAGTCAGATACGGCGCGTGTATACCGATGGTCGCGATTGGCCAGCCTATATTTTGCCAGAGTTCAACGGTTATTCGCTGGGTGTCTGGCATGACGAAAACAATGATGGTGTTTATGACATGTTATCCATTGAAACACGTGGCATCAAAGGGCCGCGTTCAAT
>CAIMTR010000371.1 GCA_903844415.1 uncultured Gammaproteobacteria bacterium | reverse complement strand
GGGCAGCGCGCTAATTTTACTTATCCTGACTATGTAGAAGTCGACAGTCCCTACATTGCCATGGCGCGCGCTTACTCCAGACTAGAAGACAAAGACAATGAATTTTTGACTCTGCAAACTTTCTGGCAAAAAGGTGGTTATGCGCCGCGCAGCTTGCTGACTCTGGCAGCTTATTATCTAGAACGTGCTGACCAGAATGCCGCTCTGGAAGTATTAACCGATGTGTTATGGTCCGATCCCTTTTCTGAAGACGTTCATATCAAACTTGGGGATTTATATCTCGCCTTAGATCAACCACAAGCTGCATTGGAAGAATTTCAAGTTCTGCTAGCCCTTGATCCCATCGACAAGGCAGATGCCAACTTGAAAATGGCTACCGCCTACAGAGCCTTGAACAATACTGAACTTACCATGCAGCACCTGATGACAGCGCTGGACATCGCCCCGCAATATCGTCCAGCACAAATGCTGTTGCTAGAAATAAGCAGAAAGAATCCTCAATAACCAACCTTGGACAACCCCAACAGGCAGGAAATTATTATGCAAGAAGAGATAGTGTCAGCAGAAGCAACACCAGACATAGACAGTAGCACCCGCAACTTGGTGCAACGTTTTCAAACGGTAACCAATAAAATCCGGGAACAGGTGCGCGGCACCATCGTGGGTCAGGATGAAGTGGTCGACAATTTGCTGGTAACCCTGTTTGTGGGTGGCCACTGTTTGATAACCGGCATGCCCGGTACCGCCAAAACTTTGTTGGTGCATACACTAGCCACCGCCCTTGGCTTGACCTTCAAACGTATACAGTTCACTCCCGACTTAATGCCTACGGACATTACCGGCACCGATATGGTGGAAGAAAACCAAACTACCGGCAAACGTGAGTGGCGGTTTATTCCCGGCCCAGTATTTACCAATGTACTACTGGCTGACGAGATCAATCGCACACCACCCAAAACGCAGGCCGCCTTGCTGGAAGCTATGCAAGAAAAAACGGTAACTGTACGTGGTACAAACCACAAACTGGACAAACCTTTCTTTGTACTTGCTACCCAAAACCCAATCGAATTGGAAGGTACCTATCCGTTGCCGGAAGCCCAGCTAGATCGTTTTCTGTTTAATGTGTTGCTCGACTACCTTTCCTCTGAGCAAGAAGTTCAGGTCATCGAGCGCTTCACTACTACGGTGGAAATGCCTAAGGTTGAAGCTTGCACCACTGGCGCAGAAATCGTGCAATTTCAGGCATTGGTACGACAAGTGCCTATTTCAAATTCACTAAACTCTTATGCAGTAAACATTATCCGTGCCACCCGCCCCACCGATCCGTTGGCTCCCGACATCATTCGCAAATACGCAAACTTTGGTGCCAGTATTCGCGCCACCATGAACCTCGTGTTGGCGGCCAAAGCAAGGGCATTAATGCAAGGTCGCTATCATGTGACGGCTGACGACCTAAGAAGCTTGGCGCTGCCAATTTTGCGTCACCGTGTATTGCCTAATTATTATGCTGAATCTGACAACATCACGGTTGATCAGATTCTCAGCACGATGTTAGATAGTGTGGTAGTCCCTGCAAGTGACGAGGCTTAACCGGTATTAGCCATGGCCTCTAACCCCGCACAACGCCCCACTGCCAACCTACTGAACCCTACAGTATTGGCCAGCCTTTCTAATTTGGAACTGGTGGCCAAATATTCTGTCGAGGGTTTTCTTATTGGCTTGCACCGCTCACCAAAATTTGGCTTCAGCCAAGAATTTGTTGAGTACCGTGCCTACAGTGATGGTGACGACCCGCGTTACATCGACTGGAATGTATTTGCCCGCACCGACAAAACTTATATCAAACGCTTTCTTGGCGAGACCAACAGCCATCTGATGGTAATGCTCGACAGTAGTGCTTCAATGGGGTTTGGCAGTTCTGCAGGAAACAAAACAGGGGTAAGCAAACTACAGTTCGGCAAATTTCTAGGAGCAAGCCTAGCCTATATGTCTTCACGGCAACACGATGCGGTAGGGGTGATGGTGTTTGCAGATAACGTTGTGGAATACCGACCACCGGCCAGCCGCAGCGGCTCCTTGCAGGGAGTTATTCATACGCTGGATAAAGCACAACCTGCCAAGGGCACTGAGCTTAAACACCCCATGAGCCATTTTCAGGAACGAATCAAACGACGCGGACTGGTGGCGGTTATCTCTGATTTTTATTGCGACACCCAAGAATTACTCGACAACATACGTCCTCTCGCTATGCAGGGGCAGGATGTTATTTTATTTCATTTGCTAGACCCCGCTGAACTTAACCCCAACATCAAAGAATCAACCTTGTATGAAGATCTTGAAACTGGACACGCCATCGAAGTATCGCCGGTATTCATGAACAAGGAGTATCACGATCGTATTCGCACGCACATTAGCGCCATCCAGAACACTGCCAGCGGGATGAATGCCGATCATGTATTGATCAACACCAGCGAACCGCTTGATAAAGCCCTACACTCTTATTTAACCTTCAGGGAAAAACGCGGATGAGCCTGATTACGCCCCTGTTTTTGCTTGGTCTGCTGGGTATTGCACTGCCGTGGTGGCTGCATCGCCTGGAAACCCAAACCACTGAGCGCGAAAAATTCAGCACTACCCGTTTTTTGGAGGCATCCAAAAAACGTATCCATGTACAACGCAAGCTGAAATATTTGTTGTTAATGGCCCTGCGAATGTTGTTTCTTGGGTTATTGGCTTTTGCTTTTGCACGCCCGGTTTTTTTCACCACACCGGAAGCGGCCGTCAGTGAAGACACCACCCATCATGTCATTGTGTTGGATACCTCTTTCTCCATGCTGGAAGGCGACAACTTCGCCACTGCCCGTCAACGCGCCACCAACATCCTATCTGCGATGGGTAGTGATGACATTGCCAGTCTATACAGCGCCAGTACCAACGTTACCACCATTGCAGCGCCGACTTCTGCCACCGACGAACTACAAGGTTTGCTCGCTGATATGCAGCCCGATCAGGGCCGTTTAGATTTAGGTGTCATGATTTCCACCCTCAATGGCTTGATAGAAACAAGCCGAGCCAATTTTATTGTGCACGTAATTGGCGATTTTCAGCTGAGTGGCCAAGCACTACGTTTTGCCGACATGATTCCCGATGTGATAAATGGCCGGCCGGTAATCCTTGATGTGCAACAAGTGGATTTGGAAGTGCACCCCAACTGGACCATCGATTCAGTCGTAATTGAAAACCGCTCCACAGTCATTGCCAGCATTCGTACTTACAACCTAGCCGATTCTGCCACCACCAAGCAATTAAGCCTTTCCATCAACAATGAGATGCAACAAGAACTGCAGGTCACCGGCAACGGTGATGGTGTTGTGTTGGTGCAATTTAATAATGTGGTGTTTGGGGAGGGCGACAATCGCGTTGACGTAAGCCTGACACCACATGACAGCCTGGCTGAAGATGACGTGCGTTACACCGTGTTCGAGAATTCCCCGCCAGCACCAGTATTGTTGTTAACTGACGATTTGACTTCACTTGGTATTACCTACATCAGCGCTGCACTGGAAACCGCGCCCAGAGGTTATTTAGTAGAACCCGTGGACGTTGCTGATCTCGACATGCGAATTATGCAGCGCTATCCATGGTTGATTGTGGAAGATATAGGCATCGTTAATGCAGGCCTCGCCGCAGCTTTAACCGACTACATTAATGGGGGTGGTGCGGTGTTTGCTGGGGCCGGCCCTCGCACTGCAGCGCTGTCTACTTTACCGATCTTGGGCAACGTAATTAACGCTATCGCGGCCAGCACCCAAACTGGCACACAACCGATTACACAAATAGATACAACCCATCCCGTGCTCAACAATAGCAGTGGCTGGGCCAATATCAATGTGCGAGTCTTACCCTTCGAGATCACTGCCGCAGATCGTGTGC
>CAIMTR010000370.1 GCA_903844415.1 uncultured Gammaproteobacteria bacterium | reverse complement strand
GTAAGTGATGTCTGCTCTGCTTTGCATACCGGTTTGCATTCCGGTTTGGATACCGGTTTGGATATAAGAGGTGAGTTCTGATGTTTGAATTTTTTGTCGTCGGCTCTTATTTTAATATTGCCTTAGTGTTGGGATTTTCCCTGGTAACAGCAGCATTGCTGATCTGGGTTGAACGCAGAGTACTGGGATTTTTGTCGGAACGGCTCGGACCCAATCGAGTGGGACCGTGGGGCATAGGGCAGGTGGTAGCCGACATGGTAAAAATGCTCGGCAAGGAAGATTGGATTCCGCCTTTTGCTGACAAGTTTACTTTTGTCATCGCCCCGCTCGTGATCCCTGTGGTAATGCTGTTAAGTTTTGCGGTAATTCCGTTTGCACCCGGGCTCGGTGTAATGGATCTCAACATTGGCCTGTTATGGATTATGGCGATGGCCGGACTGGCCTCTTATTCGGCCATGCTGGGTGGGCTTGCATCCAATAATAAATTTGCTTTGTTGGGTGGTTTGCGAGCTGCTGGTCAGATGATCAGTTACGAAGTTTTCATGGGTATTTCGATCTTGGGCGTTGTAATGCTCGGTGATAGTTTCAACATGCGTGAAATTGTTGAAGCGCAATCGGATGGCTGGTTCATTATTCCGCAATTTTTCGGTTTCATTGTTTTTATGATTGCAGGTTTGGCTGAAACCAAACGTTGGCCATTTGATTTGGCAGAAGGGGAAGCGGAAATAGTTTCTGGTTACAACACAGAATATTCAGGCATGAAATTTGGTCTGTTCTTTGTGGGTGAGTATCTCGGCATGTTGCTGCTGTCGGTGTTGCTACCGGTTTTATTTTTTGGTGGTTGGCAGGCGCCGTTTGGACTGGAGTTTAGTAACCCGCTTATTTCTGGCATTTTCTGGATGGGTTTGAAAACTAGCTTCTTTGTATTCTTTTTTATCCTAGTTCGCGCTGCACTGGTGCGTCCACGTTATGACCAGTTGATGTCTTATGGCTGGCTAGTCATGTTGCCGCTGTCGTTACTCAACCTGCTGATTACTGGCGCGGTTGTGTTGTATCAAGGGGGTTGAGGCTAATGTTTATTGCTTTAGGTAAACAAGTAGGCAAACAGATTTATGTGATCTGGACTCAGATCATATCCCTGTGGCTGGTGTTCATGCATATTTTTAAAAAGGCTGACACCGTTGAATACCCGGATGTAATGCCCTACATGTTTCCGCGCTGGCGCGGACGCATCATCCTGACAAGAGATCCCGACGGCGAAGAACGTTGTGTGGCTTGTAATCTATGTGCAGTGGCGTGCCCAGTAGACTGTATCGCGCTACAAAAAACCGAGGATGAAAATGGCCGCTGGTATCCCGAATTTTTCCGTATCAATTTTTCCCGCTGCATCATGTGTGGTTTTTGCGAAGAAGCGTGTCCAACCCATGCCATTCAATTAACCCCCGATTTTGAAATGGCTGAATACGTCCGCCAAGACATGGTCTGGGAAAAAGAAGACATGTTGATCAATGGCACCGGCAAATATCACGATTACAATTTCTACCAGATTGCCGGCAAGAGTATCGGTGGCAAAGCTAAAGGTGAAGCCCGCAACGAACTACCATCAGTCGATCGCAGGAGTCTGTTGCCATGAGTGTATTGTTTTATGGATCAGGCATCGTAGCT
>CAIMTR010000369.1 GCA_903844415.1 uncultured Gammaproteobacteria bacterium | reverse complement strand
TGCCTGATTGTGCCCTGAGTCAAATCCAGAACGCTGGCAGTATTAGCATTTTCGTTGGCGACATACACAAAACCGCTTTTCCAATTTACATCAAACTGTTCGGGATCAAGCCCACTCGGCAAGACTCTTATTACTTGCTGCGTGGCAGTATCCACTTCCGCAATGCCATCGGCAGTCAGATCTGTGACTAGTTTTTCACATTCGTCATCCTCCATGGTGGGAGGACATTTTGGCGCACCACTTACAGCCACATACAGTTTGCTGCCATCCGGACTGACTTTCAGGCCGCGTGGACGCTTACCGATAGGAATGGTTGCAAGCACCGCATTAGTATCGCCGTTGATTACGGTAACATTGTTGGAATCTTCATTAGTAACATAGAGGTAGAAACTTGGTGCAACTGATTGTTCAGCAATTGAATTGATGACTTGAGTCACATCTTGCACAGGGGCGACCACAGCAAGTTCTTGCTCTGTCGCTTGTTCCGACGCCGGCCCACAGCCGGACAACATAAAAAGAATGACTGGGATACTGCTTAAAAGTTGATAACAATTTTTCACGGTACACTCCCTCAGATCGATTTATATGAATGCCATTATGCCTGTGTTATTCCTGTTTGTTGAGATACCGCACATCCCTTAACTGTGGGAATATCACAATCCAGGCTGCTGCCACTACCACTGCACCTACCCCACCAAACACCACAGCGGGCACTACGCCTATCCATGCCGCCATAAACCCGGCGCGAAACTCACCTAGTTCATTGGAGGCTCCCAGAAACACCATGTTGACGGCATTTACGCGGCCGCGCACAGGGTCAGGTGTCCACAACTGCAGCAAAGTTTCACGAATCACCACACTCACCATGTCGGCTGCGCCAATCAAAGCCAGAGCAATAATGGATAACCAGGCCCAAGTAGAAACTCCAAACATAATGGTGAACACACCAAACAGAGCAACAAACATCAGCAATATACGTCCTGCGTGATCTCGAATTGGGGAGGTGGCTAAAAACGCAGCTGTTAACACTGCTCCAATGCCAGGTGCAGCACGCAAAAATCCCAACCCTAAGGGGCCTAGTTGCAGGATATCTCGAGCATAAACCGGCATCAGTGCAACCGCACCACCCAACAGCACCGCAAATAAATCCAGGGAGATTGCGCCTAACACCACTTTTTCCTTACGAATAAAATGCAGGCCTTCGAATACCGAATTAAAAGTGATACGCCGTATTTCCTTCGGTGGTGGCGGTTCCGGCACACGCAATAACAACAGCAGCGCGAACACTAGCAAAATTACCGCAACACCATAGGCCACATTGGCACTTGCCCCGTACAAAAATCCGCCCGCAACCGGACCTACCAAGCTTGCTACCTGCCAGGCCGAAGAATTCCACGACACGGCATTGGCAAAATCTTGCACCGGCACCAGACCTCCTAATAAAGCTTGCGAGGCAGGACCAAAAAAAGCCCGACCTATGGCCAAAATAGCCAACGCAATAAAGATGGGCATAGGCGTAATCAAACCACGCCACGAGAAATACAAAATTGTAGCTGCACACACAATTTCGAGCACGAGTGCCACACTCATGACAAGACGACGACCAAAACGATCAGCAACTGTGCCTGTTACTAGTACTAATAACAGCATAGGTAAAAATTGCACGATACCTAGAATACCCAGATCTTTCGGATCACGGGTAAGGTCATATACTTGCCAGGCAACGGCAACTGCTACGATCTGAACTGAGAACGTTGCAAAAAATCTTGCCCACCAATAAAAAACAAATGCTTTACTGGAAAATGCTGCAAACCGTGCTGTTTTTGAGGGATTGTTCATAGTCTAAGTATTCATATTTTTTTGATTGATTTGTTTACGGTAGTACAGCACAAATTTCTGGCTGGCAAAATTCTATTTTTTCAACTAACAATTGCACACTACTGTTACCTCGGTACTCGTTAATATCTAGCTTATACAACAACTGCACATATTCTCCATCATCTTGGAGAATTGCAGGTTCCTGATTAAATGCAATGGCATCAACCATTGTGTCGCCAGCAGGTGTTTGCAAAACCAACTTAAGATGTTTGTCCGCCAAGATACGTTTTTTGACAACTTTAAACACACCATCGAAAAGCGGCTCAGGAAAGTGTTGCCCCCAAGGTCCAGCAGCACCTATTATTTGGGCAAATTCCACCGAAAAACAAGTAGGAGGTAAATTTCCATCAGTGAAATTATGCCGCTTAAAAACTTCCGGATTGACATAAATTTGCAAAGTTTGTTCGAGGGCAATACTGAACTCTACAAATGCCGCTTTATAAATGGACAACCCTGCTGCCATTGCATGCCCACCAAATTTATTTAGCAGGTGCGGATTATGTGTTGCTACTGCATCCAATACATCTCGAATATTGATGCCAGCTATAGAACGGGCAGAACCTTTAATTAGGGCAAAGCCTTCAGCATCATTTCCTGCGTCGGCGAAAATAATTACAGGCCGGTGCAAACGTTCCTTGATACGGGCAGCCAGAATTCCAATAACACCCTGATGCCAGTTTGGATCGTACAAACACGTACTGTGACGTTTATCGACAACTTGCGGCAATTGCTCAAGATATAACAGTGCTGCAGCGAGCATGCCCTGCTCGATCAAGCGCCTATCTTTATTCAGCGCATCCAGTTGTAAGGCTAATTGATGTGCCATATATGCCGAATCTGCCAACAAACATTCAATGCCAAGCGACATGTCGTCGAGTCGTCCTGCTGCATTTAGTCGTGGCCCTACGCTGAAACCTAAATCACTAGCGGCAATTTTTTGTGGATTACGACCAGCTACTTCCAGCAAGGCTGTAATACCAGGACGACAGCGTCCACTCTTAATTATTTGCAAACCATGTTTTACCAATATGCGATTATTCTGATCGAGCGGAACAACATCCGCTACTGTGCCCAGTGCAACGAGATCCAAAAATGAACCCAAGTTAGGCTCGGCGATACTCTGCTTGCCAAACCAATTTTCGTTACGCAGTTGAGCACGCAACGCAGTCATCAAATAAAATACCACGCCAACACCAGCCAAGGCCTTACTAGGAAATTTGCAGTCTTTTTGGTTGGGATTGAGAATGCAGCAAGCATCTGGCAGTGTATTTGCCGGCAGATGGTGGTCAGTGACCAACACCTTGATACCACACGAGCGTGCCAATTTTATGCCTGCATGACTCGCGATACCGTTGTCAACAGTGATGATGAGATCGGGTTGTAGAGCGCGTGCCACCTCCACAATTTCAGGAGTTAACCCGTAGCCAAACTCAAAGCGGTTTGGAACCAGATAATCAACATTTTTGAAGCCCATGGCGCGTAAACACAAAATAGCCAAGACACAACTGGTGGCGCCGTCAGCGTCAAAGTCGGCCACGATCAATATGCGTTGTTGTTGCAGCAACATCTGCACTAACAACTCGACGGCTTGCTGCATATTTAACAAGAACCCTGGAGGGATTAATTGTGCAAGTGCCAGCTCAAGTTCCGCATCATGATGCAAACCCCGAGCCAACAACACTTTCTGCAAAACAGGATGAATCTGTGGACTAAATTGCGGGGTGCCTTGGGTTGGTCTAGCTAGGATCTGCATTTTTTAGTTCAAGAAAAAGTTGGCGATCTATAAGGATATTGCTACAACATCCTTGAATCTTTTAATACACACCCTTATCTGTTTGGTGTTTGCGACAATAAAATACGACAAAGGATTCTAACACTCATCGTGAAACCAACTGGCTATTGTGTGACAAGAATAAAAAAAATTGAACTTCAACACGATTAATCTGACTAAGAGCTTAGAAAGAATCCTGTTATTTTTTTATTATTACAGACTTATTACGGTAAGTTTAAAAGTTAAATAAATTTGGAGTAATTATTTTGAAATCACCTATTTTATTTTCCGGCCTTTTGAGTTTTATGTTTGTATTTGTACCCATTGCTACATTAGCGGCACCAGACTATCTGAGTTTTAAGACTGAAGATGAAGCCAACAATATAGAAATCTTCCGAGCTGCCAGCCCCTCGGTGGTTTTTGTGACAAATTCGGCTCTGTATCGCACCAATCCATTCAACATGAATGTGCAAGAAAGCCCACAAGGTAGCGGCACAGGTTTTGTGTGGGACAAATCCGGCCTGATTGTGACCAATGTACATGTAATAGCTGATGCAACCCGTGTAACCATCACCCTGCAGGATCAATCGACCTGGGATGCCGAATTGGTTGGAGTAGCACCCAGCAAAGATCTGGCGCTGCTTCGAATTACTGCGCCGGCAGATAAGCTAACGCCACTGCCGTTGGGCGATTCTAAAATTCTCGAAGTAGGTCGTAAGGTGATCGCAATTGGCAATCCGTTCGGACTGGACACCACTATGACAGTCGGCGTTGTAAGTGCTTTAGGTCGTGAAATTTCTTCTCTGACAAACCGCAAAATTCGTGATGTGATTCAGACCGATGCGTCCATTAATCCTGGCAATTCCGGCGGCCCTTTGCTCAACTCCATGGGGCAACTTATTGGAGTAAACACTCAGATCATCAGTCCTAGCGGAGCCAGTGCTGGTATCGGTTTCGCCATTCCGGTGGATACTGTTAAAAAAGTAATCCCGCAGTTACTGGAATATGGCAAAGAAGTGCGCCCTATCTTGGGCGTTCAAAATCCGCCCGATTCTTGGAGTCAGCAACGTGGGATTACCGGTGTGCCTGTATTGTCAGTAAATGCAAATTTACCGGCAGCTAAAGCCGGTCTTATTGGCATTTCACAAAACCAGCGTGGCGACTATTTATTGGGTGATGTGATTACAGAAATCAATGGCACCACTGTGACCAACAGTGATGACTTACTGAACGCTCTGGAACAACACCTGCCAGGAGAAACTGTCAAAGTAGTAACCCTGCGGAATGAACAGCGTATGGAGTTTGCTGTGGTACTGGCAGCACCCGATGAAATTTGAAGAAGCTCTTGAGTTGATATCTGCTGAGCTGATTTGATGATTAGTCTGCGGGCTGCAGAAATCGCACTACCAATTATTTTGTAAAATTCGGATTGTGTGCAGCAATGCGGGCCTATTTTTTTAAGTTAGCAAGTATGTGTTTTTGTACTGCTTGAAGGCTATTGCCCAATACAGTGTAAAGTTCCTTTTTGGTTAACAAATCAGCCATGTGAGGGGGTAACGCAGGCACCGTCAGACCAGCCTGCTCTATTGCTGCTGCAAATTTAACTGGATGAGCAGTACCTAATATAATCATCACAACAGCAGGATCAGTATTGCAAACCTGTGCGGCTTTTACACCAGTAGCAGTGTGGGGATCCAACAGAAACTCGGAGTTTTTAAATACACTTTTTATTGTCGCAACAGTGCTGGCATCATCGACGCCATAACTGGAAAATTGCGCACGCGCTTGCTCCCACTCCTGCGGTGTGACTTGCTGGACCTCACTGCTTAAGCCAGTAACAAAACTGGTGACACGCTGGGTATCGCCTTGAAACAGATCATAGAGAAAACGTTCAAAGTTACTACTAACCATTATGTCCATACTTGGCGACAAACTGGCTTGCAAAGTATTTTTAAAATAACGATTACTGCTTATGAATCGATGCAGGATGTCATTGCTATTGGTGGCGATAACTAACTGCCTGATTGGCAGGCCCATTTTTTTTGCCAGATAGCCAGCATAAATATCACCAAAATTTCCTGTTGGCACCGAAAAGGATATTGGAGTTGGAATCGGAAATTTGTCTTGAAATTTTAGCGCCGCATAAAAATAATACACAATCTGCGCCATGATTCTGGCCCAGTTGATGGAGTTGACGGCAACAAGTTGGTATCCCGCAGGTAGAAAACTCTGATCAGAAAATGCCTGTTTGACGATTTGCTGACAGTCATCAAAGTTGCCTTCGATGGCAAGGTTATTGATGTTGTCACCACTGACTGTGGTCATCTGCCGTCGCTGTACTTCAGAGACCCGATTATGGGGGTGCAAAATAAATAACTCGACATACTTGCAATGTTTGCACCCTTCGATTGCTGCCGAACCAGTATCGCCGGAAGTTGCACCAAGAATTGCGACATACTGCTGACGTTTTTCGAGAAAAAAATCCAGCAAACGTCCCAACAATTGCAGGGCAAAATCCTTAAAAGCCAAAGTTGGACCACAATACAACTCCAGCACCCAGTTGTTGTTGTCCAGATGATGCAGTGGCGCTACGTCAGAATTAGAAAAACCCGCATAACTTTCATTAATCATAACTCGAAGTTTGTCATCGGGAATGGCGCCATCAACAAACAAACGGATGATTTCGAAGGCCAGCTCAGCATACGAAAGTTGTCGCCAGGCCTGTAATTGCTGCACAGTAATAGCAGGCAAACTAGCAGGAATATACAACCCACCATCGGGGGCTAACCCGGTCAGGACAACTTCTTCAAAAGAAACTGCTGGAGCTTGGCCGCGTGTACTGATGTATTTCACTGAGTCTACCTTGCTGATCTATTTGTGACTTTATTTGCTACCTATCGCCTATCTAGCAAGGCGAGTTGCCAACTAAAAACTTACTCAACCAATTTATAGACGCGAATACGCATCACTTGATCTACCACACCATCTAATTTTTCGATGCGTGTTATTGCTATATTAAGTGTGGCTTCCAGAATTTCATGCGTGAGAATAATCACTGGAACACGCTGATTGGAAATATCTGCTCCACGTGGCTCCTTCTGAATAATGGCCTCTATATTGATGGCACATTCGCCGAGTATCTGCGTGATGTGAGCCAACACCCCAACCCTGTCCATAGCCGTGATACGCAAATAATACGCGCTGTTTATTTCATCTATGGCAAGAATTGGGAGATCTAACAAGTTGTCGTCCTGAAATGCTAAAGCAGGTACTCTACTTTCAGGATTCGAAATCATGCGTGCTACATCAATGATGTCAGCTACTACTGCCGAAGCGGTTGGTGCAGCACCTGCGCCAGCACCATAATACAAAGTGGATCCCACTGCGTCGCCGTTTACCATCACAGCATTCATCACCCCGTGTACATTGGCAATCATGCTGCCTGCATCAATAAGAGTGGGATGTACACGCAGCTCAATTCCCTTGATAGTTCTGCGACTGATACCGAGGTGTTTAATGCGGTAACCCAACTCATCGGCATAATGAATATCTTCTTGCGTAAGAGCGGATATACCTTCTGTATAAGTCTTGGCAAATTGCAGGGGAATGCCAAAAGCAATAGCCGCCAGGATAGTAAGTTTGTGGGCGGCATCGATACCCTCTACATCAAAAGCAGGATCAGCTTCGGCATAACCTAGAACTTGAGCTTCTTTTAAGACTTCAGCAAAACCGCGGCCTTTTTCACGCATTTCAGTAAGAATAAAATTGCTTGTGCCGTTGATGATGCCTACCAGCCATTGGATACTATTGCCCGCCAGTCCTTCACGAATAGCCTTGATAATGGGAATACCACCAGCGACAGAAGCTTCATAAGCCACCATCACATTTTTGGCCGCAGCGGCCGCGAATATTTCATTGCCATGCACTGCAATCAAGGCTTTATTGGCAGTGACTACATGTTTACCATTTGCTATGGCATGTAAAATCAGCTGTTTTGCAACATCAATACCGCCCATCAATTCCAGCACAATATCCACAGCAGGATCATTAACAACAGCGAATACGTCCTTACTGATTTTTACTGCGCCTATATCTTGCCCAGGCCGCAAACCACGGGTACCAATATGCGAAACGAGAACGTCAGTGCCAACTCTGCGGGAAATTTCCAGACAATTATTTTTAAGCACGGAAAAACTACCGTAGCCAACTGTTCCCAGACCACAGATACCGATATTGATTGGTTTCAAAACTTACTCCGGACCGCAGGATAAACAACCTGGGCATTGCGTTCGTGTAATGT
>CAIMTR010000368.1 GCA_903844415.1 uncultured Gammaproteobacteria bacterium | reverse complement strand
GCAGCACATAAAGGAAAAACAAAACCGCCACTTACCAAAAACCATAAACAGAAAATATCTATTTTTATGAAAGGTAGAAAATTTACAGAGAAACATAGTAGAAATAAATCAATTGCACAAACAGGAAGTAAAAATAATATGTATGGAAAAAAACTTCACTGGTATAATGATGGCACAAAATCCTATTTTAGAGAAGATTGCCCAGTTGGTTGCATACCTGGTCGTATTTTAGAAAAAAGAAAAATTACTGGTGTACGCTGGTTTAATGATGGAATTAAATCTTATCGTTCCCAAAATTGTCCACCAAATTGTTTACCAGGCAGAATATAAAAAAGGGGAAGCGCAAACTTCCCCTTTGATACCGTGTGGCGGTAGTATAATATTAGTCGTTACCTGGATCGCCCTTGCACAGAGTTTTCTTCGCAGCAGCAACCGCTTTAAAGTCTACGGGCCATAGTGCAGGTTTTGCCTTCTTATCGGCACCAGCAGGAAGTGGGAATACCAAGCCACTTGCAGCCTCAACATCAGCAACCGATACCTGAACTTTGGTTAGGTCATTGCCTTGATTTTCAGCCTGTGGGAACAAGAATGCATAAACTTCTTTAGTCTGTGTATCGATCATAATCTTAAACATCTTGTTTGGAACAGTTACCTTGTTAGCGCCGATAACCTTATCCTTGCCAATAGTATAGATGTCGCCAGCATAAATGATTAGGGTATGATTGCGTGTAAATGTCCATGCACCCGTTGAACCTTCTAGCAACTTCCAGATACCACGATTAAGACCTGGTAGTTGTGGACTCATATTGCTCATTAGAAATGATTCAAACTCAACTTGCACATCCCAAGATTGGTGAGCATCATTGGCAATATGACCTTGATCATAACCACTGCCAGCATAATCATTTGGTGTGCTACGTTTGTTAGCACTCAGCGCCGCATCAGCAACAAATGCATTGGTGCGCTTTACACAGCCATTTACATGCTCTGGTGTAATGTCCCACGCTGCCCATAGTGCAATCTTTGCAACATTATCATGCTGAATAAAATAACCTTGACGGCATAGTGGGGTGGTATCATGCTTAGCAGTATCAGTAATCTTACCATAAGGTAGAAAAGCAGCACATACGCTATCTGGTTGATTTGGACGTTGGTCCCAAGCGTAAGCAAACGATGGGATTAATATTGCAAGTAGAATTACGAGAAGTTTCTTCATTGAGATTTCCTTGGTTAGGTAGGGATATTTAGATAAAAAAACACCGCAGAGATTAATCTACGGTGTTCTTATCTGTTAGTTAAAACGATAATATTTAGTTTTTAAACTTTACATTCTGCTAGTTATTACATGTTATATTTTTAATTTTTATGCTAGTTATTCAAAAGTTAGTTTTTCAAAGTTAGTTTTTACTACTTGTTTACATTTTATACTAGTTATAGGGTTCAATCAGAATGACCCTACATCTTTATTTATCATTTAGCATTTGATGCCAATATTTTCTAGCATATCAACAGCAGTGCTATTGCCTTTTTCAAGTTCAAACTCAATCATATCAAGCCAGATCAAGAACGCATCGGTTTCATCAAGGTTGTTAATCCACTCATAACAATGGTTATGAGTAAGTGGCTGTGTCCAAGTATATTTTAATGTAGGAAATTTTTTATTTTTGCTCATCACCAATCCACATATTCTGTTGCATTACACTTGGCAATTTCCTTGCCATGCTCATCAAGAGCAATAGCACGGATTACTTGACCAATGCCAGTGCTGTT
>CAIMTR010000367.1 GCA_903844415.1 uncultured Gammaproteobacteria bacterium | reverse complement strand
GCAGATACACCCACACCACTCACATCAGATACACCCACACCACTCACAGCAGATACAACCACACCACTCACAGCAGCTACATCCACACCACTCACAGCAGATACACCTACACCACCCTGCACCATACCGCCAACAAATCCACCAGCAAAACCATCTTCAAAACTACCGCCTTTTATTTCAGCCATAGTTCCATTAACTAAACCCTTGCTAATTGAATTACTAGCAACCTCGGTAAATGTTTCATTAAATCCAGCCTCAATAAATGATGAAGACACAGTTGAGGAAATAGAACTTGAAATGCTCGGCGCAATCTCTCCGCCAATATAAGCCATACCCGCTGACAAAGCAATGTCTTCAAGGTCACCACCACGAGCCGCAGTAAGTGCCGCCATAGTGACATAAGGAGGAATACCAATATAACTTCCCGCAACAGATAGCAACACTGGCAAAGGGTCTTCAATTACCGCCTCAACAACATTTGAAACTGTTTCAACAACCGTTTCAACAACGTCACTGACAACTTCAACAACATCACCGACGGCGTCAAAAACGGTCTCAACAACATCTGCAACAGCTTCAAATACTGCGCTCATATTATTCCCTCTCAGCCCGTTTTGGCCCTAACTTGACCGTCACGCGGAAACCTCTGTTAGTCTTTTCAGCGCGATACCCCATACCCTCTTGCGGAGGGTTGCGCGAAATAGCTTTGAAAATGTTCATAATCGTTGGGTCTTCAAACTCGCTGACAAGCGTGTCAAAGCCCATTTTGTACGCACCTTGAATAAAGGCGTATGAACTCTCTAGGTAGTTGCGAGCAGTGTCTGCATTTAAAGCGCGAAACACTCCTACACGCCCCTCGGCGTTGTGAATAACAAAAAGAGTATTGCCGTTACGGACTATAGAAGTGCCTTGCATATTCATTTCTTTGACCATCGCCGCGTAAATTGTGGACGCGGGATATTTTGACTTAGTCTCTTGAGCGGCAATCATTAAGATTGCTTCAGTACCTAATTCTTTATTTTTGCTATCGACCAGCATCATATCCCCTTAAAAATTGCGGCAGAATAGATATTTCCCATTCCAGCCGCCAGACTCATTATCAAGCCATTCGGTGGCGTTGTCGATTCCGAAAGGAATACCGAATCGGTTTCGGTTCGATTTGCAATCGCAGGAACAACACCAGATTTAATATCGTCTAAAAGTAAAAGTGTTTCAAGCAGTCCACTGCTACCCATCGTATGACCAATCTTCTGTTTATACGAGGTTGCAACGAATGCTTTTAGCGTTTGATTCAAAGCGTTCTTTTCAGCTTTGTTGTTGGACGCAGTTCCAGTGCCGTGGGTTTTTACTATTTTAATCTCATTAGGGGTTAAATTACCATAGTGCAATGCACCCTCTATCGCTTTAATAAACCCTTCACCATCCTCGCATTGTCCGATTGCATTGGTAGAACGCTCTGAAGCGCTATATGCCCCCATTAATTGAGCATGAGGATTGATTTGTTGTTGAGCAACAGCGTCGCTAGATTCAAAGATTGCCAAGGCGGCTCCTTGCCCAATACGAAACCCAAAGTTAATCGAATCGAAAGCGGATGGCTTTATTCCTTCTTGTTCTTGCTTTTCAGTAAGGACGGCCTTGGAGTCTCCAAAGAACTCTAAAACAGCGTTAGAGACGCCGTCTTCAACAGTTAGAACAATTACACGTTTGTAGTCATAAAAATTAATGAGGCTAGTTACATCCATCATTACTTTAAGACTTGATGCGCAGGCGCTGGCATCGGTTGTGATTATGTCCATCTCACCAAAAGACTGAGCGATACGACCCGCATAGACCTGCGTCAACGTGAATGGCAGGAACTTGTAGGTGTAAGTCAGGCGTGATTTGTACTCACGTTGACCGATGCCAGCAAAGTGTGCGTTGCCACCAGCAAGAATAAAAGCAGTCTTGCCCACAGGATTTTCCCGTAGGTAGGTAAGCAACTCAGGGTCAAGTACCTTTTCCGCCAATTTATGGGGAACGTAGACTAGACCTAGTTTTGTTCGATTGTAGGTATCTGGAAACCAATTTACCTTTTGTGGATAGATAATGTCGTCAAATAGTTCAACGTCTTGGGTACAGGCTGTACGATAGTGCGTTAAATAAATCATTTGCATATCTCCGCAACTTCTTCCATCGAGGCAGGCTCTTTGGTTTTATTAGCCATCACAAGGTCGTGGAGTTCTTGGACAGACTTAGGTGACCACTCTTTACTCACCTCGTCCGCAATACCGTAGATTTCGTCAAAGTACATTAGCATGACTAGCCCATCTAGGCTATCCAAACCAATATCCGCAAACTCATCTTCCATCGCCTTCGCAATGGTTGCTGTGGCGTGTGCTGGTCGCGCCACCTTTGCCACATAGTTAAATATTTCAATGAAGTTCATGTTGCCGTTTCCTCACTTGATTGATTGACTGCTCCGACCAGTGCTGATGCCCAATCTTGCCAGTTCTCATATATATAGGGGCTAGGGATACCTTCGTTGACAAAAATGTCAATCGCTTTTAAACCTGAAGCCCACTGCTTCCACTCCTCTTCGGGAGTATTTATTGATAGTTGTTGCGCCGCATAAGCCTCGCACATAAGACTCGTCCAAGAGTTCCATGTGTGATAACGAGGGTCATATACAATCGCAATAGCCATATTAGTTTCCG
>CAIMTR010000366.1 GCA_903844415.1 uncultured Gammaproteobacteria bacterium | reverse complement strand
GTTATCTAATCGGTTATCTAATCGGTTATCTAATCGGTTATCTAATCGGTTATCTAATCGGTTATCTAATCGGTTATCTTTTGCGCTTCCCTCTGCACTTTCCTCTGAGCTTTCCTCTACACTTACTTCAGCCCCTGCTGGGGTCACAGACACTACCCGCATCATTCCGGCATGCATGTGATAAAGCATATGACAATGAAAGGCCCACTCGCCCACCGCATCAGCAGTAATGTCGACAGACAGTTTTTCAGCAGGCTTGATTACGATGGTGTGCTTGCGCGGTTTGGTTGCCGACTCTTGGGTTACCACATCGAAGAACATGCCGTGTAAATGTATTGGGTGCGGCATCATCGTGGTATTTACCAGCGTCAGCCTAATACGTTCATTGTGCTGAAAAACAATGGGCGCGGTGACTTCCGAAAATTCAAGGCCATCGAAAGACCACATGTAACGTTCCATATTACTGGTGAGATGCAATTGTAGTTCGCGCTCAGGCTGACGTAGATCAGGGTTAGGCAAAAGACTTTTAAGATCGGTGTAAACCAGCACTCGATGCGGCTCTAATTCCAGGCCGAGCGGACGCTCGTGCAAACGACTAACAGAGTTGTTTGCTAGGTTAGTTACACCCGGCCCCACTACAATAGTATCTGGCACCGCTGCGCCCATTTGCATCGTACTGTGGTCCATAACCGGCGCAACCGCTGGGTCCATGTGCATCGTGCTGTGATCCATGGCAGCCGGTTCTGCTATAGACATCCCCATGTCGCGCATGGTGAGCAAGGGGCGGGGTCGCAAGGCAGGCATAACCGTCTGCATACCGGCACGCGGCGCAATAGTGGCGCTAGCAAAGCCCGAGCGATCATTGCTTTCTGCAAAAATGGTGAATGCTTGGTCTGCTTGTGGTTGCACTAAAACATCAAATGTTTCGGCTGTGCCAATCTGAAATTCGTCGGTATCCACTGGCTGCACATTTTGACCATCCGCTTGCACTACTGTCATAACCAGCCCTGGAATGCGCACATTAAAAATACTCATGGCAGAGGCATTGATAAATCGAAGCCGAATTGTTTCTCCCACTCGAAACAAGCCTGTCCAGTTTTCGGCCGAGCTATGCCCATTAATCAAGTAATTGAAAGTATAGGCCGTTACATCGGCAAGATCGGTGGGGTTCATGCGCATGTTGCCCCACATCAAACGGTCGTTGAGAGTTTCGTTCAGACCTGCATTTTTTACATCGCGAAAAAAATCGAACAGAGTGCGTTGCTGCCGGTTGTAGACAGAACTGTTCTTTTTTAACTTAGAATAGATACGCTCTGGATTTTCGAAGCTCCAGTCCGACAACATAACGACATATTCGCGGTCGTAGTGATAGGGTTCTGGTTCCAGCGGATCAATAATAATGGGGCCGTAATGCCCGAGATGTTCCTGCAAACCTGAGTGGCTGTGATACCAGTAAGTGCCTGCCTGTTGCAGCTTAAACTGGTAAGTAAAACTTTGACCTGCGTCGATGCCGGCAAAACTGATACCAGGCACACCATCCATTTGCCAGGGTAGCAAAATGCCATGCCAGTGGATGGATGTTGCTTCGTCGAGTGTATTGTGAACATTGAGAGTCAGCTGATCACCTTCGTGCCAGCGTAACAGTGGTGCAGGAAATTCGTTATTGAGTGTGATGTGCCGCGCCGCTTTGCCGGCGATTAATGCTTTGCTGTAGGCCACAGTGAGATCAAATTCCGATCCTTGCAGACTACTTACTCCGGCAAAATTGTTGCTAATGGCAGCACTGTTATTTACCGCCGACTGTGCCCATGCAGGCAACAATCCTTGCCAGCCAAGACTGGCAACGGCTGTAGATTGTAAAAATTTGCGGCGCTTCATAAATATGCTCTACGGCCTCTAATCCTGTCTGTACATTATTCAAATTTCAAATAGCCAATCCTGTTGTTTTGCGGATCCGTAAACCAGAGGCGATTTGTCAGATGCAGCGGTGGCTGGCGATCACTTCCTGCCGTAATGCCCACAGTGCGGGCCCCACCTGTTGCCACAGAAAATTCGACGATTTCACCTTCAATTGTAACACGGCCCAAGGCGCCATTTTTGGTATACCAGATGTTGCGATCGGGCCCTACTGCAATATTAATGGGGGAACCATCTGCACTGGGAATCGGGTATTCGCGAATTTCTCCATTCATACTGATGCGTCCCACCCGGTTGCCATCGGGCTGAATGCCATCCATGGTACCGGCGAGCTCTACAAACCACATCGCGCCATCTGCACCTGCTGTGATGTCACCAGGTCCAGCATTAGCACGGGGCAAGGCGAACTCGGTAATTTCACCTTGCGGTGTAATGCGGCCGACCTTGCCGGTCTTAAATTCAGAAAACCAAATATTGCCATCGGGCCCCGCTGCCAGTGCTCGCGGGCCGCTGTCGGGGGTTGGAACATCAAATTCAGTGATAACGCCATTGGGTGTTATACGACCAATTTTGCCGCCGGCAAATTCACCAAACCAAATATTGCCGTCACTGCCCAGAGCAATTGCGCGCGGTTGACTGTCGGGGGTAGGAATAGCAAACTCAGCGATTACACCGGCAGGCGTAATACGCCCCATACGATTGCCGGTGTGTTCGGAAAACCAGAAGTTGCCGTCGGCACCTTCTGCGATGATGCGGGGTGATGAGTCTGCATTGGGCAAGGCAAATTCAACCAGCCCGGAACCATCGGCATTGACACGTGCAATGGCATTACCGCTACTGAGGGTAAACCAGACTGCACCATTGGCGGCGATGCTTAAGGTGGTAGGGCCGCTGTTGGCACGCGGCAGCAAAATTTCATGTACTTGACCATCCGTTTGCAATGGAGCTTCAGCTGCTTGTACTGGCGTTAACAGCAGAGGGAAAATATAAATTAATCGTAGTAGGTTTTTGCAAGGGTAAGACATAAACTCTCCAATGCTAGCGGTAACTTGTTGTTATTTTTATTCTTAGTAATTTAACTGAAACACTACTGAAGGTAGTTCCTCATGACAAGTAATATAAATCGTCTTGTTCTTATGTTGGTAAGTTTTGGTTGCGCGAGCTTACTTTACGGGCAAGTACCAGCAGCACCACTCATTGCGCAAACACCACTGCCGTGGGCTTTCGCGCTTAACACACCCGGCCTTAATATCCCCATTGATGATGGTCAGCCCAAACATGTACCCAACAGCACGTTGGCTTTTGTCTTCACAACGCCGCGCAATTTATATAATCCACCTGACTGGCATCCTGCAGATCATCCAGCCATGCCACCGATAGTGGCCAGTGGTCGTAATCCTGGCGTATTTGCCTGCGCCTATTGTCATTTGCCCAATGCGCAAGGTCGACCAGAAAATGCCAGCTTGGCAGGTCTGCCCGCCGACTACATCATGCAACAAATGCGCGACTACAGAGCTGGGCTGCGGAAAAGTTCGGAACCCCAAATGGGGCCGCCTGCCAATATGCTGATTGTGGGCATGACCGCCACTGAAGCTGAAGCTGCAGAAGCCGCCACCTATTTTTCCAGTCTCACTCTGCAACCCTGGATCCGTGTGATTGAAACAGACACAGTCCCAGAAACCGTAATATCAGGATCGATGTTTATCGAGAAAGAAGGCGGCAGCATGGAAGCACTGGGTAACCGCATTGTAGAAATGCCGGAAGATCTGGAGCTTACTGAACTGCGTGATTCACATTCTGGCTTTATTGCCTACGTGCCTGTGGGCAGCATCGAACGTGGCAAAGCGTTGGCTGCTGGCACTGGCGACCTCACTCCGCCTTGTGCTTTTTGTCATGGCGATACACTCCAGGGACTTGGCCCAATACCTGCTTTGGCCGGACGCTCGCCAAGTTATATCGCCCGCCAGTTATGGGATTTGAAAATGGGCAATCGCAAGGGACTGTGGTCACCGTTGATGGCAGCAGTGGTAGCAAATCTTACACCTGACAATATTGTGGATATTGCAGCTTATACCGCGTCGCTTGAACCTTAGCCTCAGGGCTGGGGCCTGTTAGACGGCTGGCGATACCAGAAATCGGCATGACATTGATCACAAGCATTATTGATGCTTGCGCCGGTTTCGCCGTAGGCAAATATATCTTTGTTGTCGATTGCCGAAAGAGTATCGGCGACTGTGGCCTGAAAGTTTTGCACATTTGAAATCCAGAGTTCTGGTTCGGAAAGTATAAGCTGCGCAATTTCTTCGGCAGTAAGTTGAAGCTCCGACAATGTACCGCCGGTATTTTCCGCACCGACTTTACGGCCAGAAATCATAAGAGTGTTGCCTACTTCTAACAAAGTAAGTGCATTAGATCGTAACGTGGCCCAGTCGGCATCGGTTGTTGGCAAGGTTTCTTCTGTACCTTCTGCAGTAACCACATAACTCACCGCCCCCCAGATATTTTTGACATTAGGATCAATAACATATTTCATCAAATCCTGAATGGAATTTTCCAAATAGTAGTTGGAATTATTAACAAGCAAGGGCTCTATAGTTGTACCCATGTCTGTATCACTAGAGGGAGCGGTGGTCACCAGACTTACTTGCTCTTGTGCTGCGGGAGTACAAGCTGCCAAAGCGAAACAGAAAAAAAATGCAAAGGTGAAATTGATAATGTGTTTCATGGAAGCTCACTGTGATAAAAAAATAATTGGGGGAGGGTAAGCGTCACAAACAGGCGGGACAAAGTCAGGGATATACACTAACCATAAACACAGCCTTACTTCGTTATGGAGATAAGGTAACAATTACCAGCATTATTCACCATAGATGCGCCGCACAAACAGTATGTTGGATAGCTAGGCAAGGACAGCAACGGTTCAAATCCTCCGAGCGTGCCAAAACAACCTCTCAGAATTTTCCCCGGAGGGATCGATTCGCACTGCGTGCTCACCCTACGGGCGCCCTAAAAAACGGGCGTCCTGCGCAGCACACGGTGCTGCTTGTCGAACCAGGGGGTTCAAATCAAATCCTCCGAGCGTGCCAAAAAAAACCTCTCAGAATTTTCCCCGGAGGGATCGATTCGCACTGCGTGCTCACCCT